>DVJK01000221.1 GCA_018716795.1 Candidatus Scatomorpha merdipullorum
AGGCCGGCATGTGTTCGGGATAGAGCGAGCTCTTGTTCGGCGCAATCGTGAAGACGAAGTCCGCGCCCAGGCCCTCGGCGTACTCGCGCATAAGCGCGAGGTTTCTCGCCGCGGCGAAGACCTGCCGCTCCGTCATCGGCTCCGTGCCCGTGTAGTCCGCGAGCTCGTCGGCGTAGTAGAGCCAGCCGTCCGAGCCGAGTATGACGCCGTCCTCGGCGCTCTCGCCGAACAGGGCCTCGACATGCGCCCAGAGGGTTATGAGCTCCTGCCGGAGGCTGAAGGCTTCGTTTACATAATCCTCCGTGTCGTCGAGCACGCCGGCGTTGAGCTCCCCGTTCGCGTCCACGAGCTCGGGTTTTCGCGGCGCGGCCTCGTTGGCGCGGGCCTCCGAGGGGCCGAATATGAGCAGCCCCGCGCCCGGTATGAGGCAGAGCAGTAAAAACAGCGCTGTAAAGATTTTGGCTGCAGGCTTCATGCTTCAAACTCCGTAGTAGTAATTCCAGCCGGCGGCGAACCACCAGACCATGGCGAACATGTCCTTGCCGTACTCGCCGTCGCGGCGGTAGGCCATCTCGGTCTCGCAGTCGTAGGTGAGGCGCTCGCCCTCGGCGTTGACTATCGTGACCCAGCCGTGCGGCTCGTAGTCCCAGCCCATCGTGCCGGAGACGGCGACGGCGTCGTAGCCCAGGCCGCGCGCGAGGGCCCAGAAGGCGGCGGCGTAGTTATAGCAGTTGCCGCGGCCCGTGGAGAACATGGTGTAGGCCTCCTCGACCTCCCAGCCCGTCTCGCCGACGCTGTAATAGTTGCGGCGCAGATACTCGAAGCTGTCGCGCGCGTAGTCGTAGGCCGCGCGCAGCATCTCGTCGCGCGTCTCGTATTCGGCGCAGATAGGGGCCAGCACTTCGGCGACCAGCGCGTCGAGCTCGAGATTCCCGCTTGAATACCGCCCGTCGGGGCCGAAGGCGATGCCGTTTACGGTCTCGTCGAAGGCGAACTCGCCGTCCTCGTTTACATAATACAGCCAGCCCACGATGTTGACAAAGCCGGGCTCGAAGTCCTCGCCGGAGCAGCGGCCCTCCTCGTCGTAGTACATCCCGTCAATCTCCGCGTCGGTGACGAAGAGGCCGTCGTCGTTTACATAATAAAACGCGTCGTCGATGATAACCGGCCCGGGCGTATAGCTGGCCGCGCCCTCGTCCCCGGCGCAGGCGGCGAGCTCCGCCGCGCCCGGGGTGTCCGCGGCGAGGTCCGGGGCCGGCGCGCTCTCCGGCGCGGGATATTCAAAGCCGCCGAGGGAGCAGAGTATCCGCGCCGCCTCAAGCCGCGTGAGCGGCGCGTCGCCCGAGATTTCCGCGAGCTCGGACGGAGCGAAGCAGCCCTCGAGCGCCGCGGCGAGCTCGGAGGCCGTGACCGCGTCCTTCTCCGCAAGCCCCTCCGCCTCAAAATTCCCGGCGAAGAGGGCCGAGACGCCCGAGGCCAGCTCCGCACCCGTCACGCCCTGCTCCGGCAGGAGCCGGCCCAGCTCGCCGTGCTCCAGCCAGGGCGTCATGGCCGGGGCGAGCTCCGGCGCTATCAGTGCGGTGAACTCCCCGTCGGCCTCGGCGGGGCCGGAGGGATCGGCCTCCTCCCCGTCGGAGTCCAGCCAGCAGATGAAGCGCAGCCCCTCTCCCGGCTGGACGGACGGGAGCTCCGGCGTCTCGCCGGGCTTGAGCTCGCAGACCGTCACCGTGTCTTGCACGGTGAAGCTCAGCGTCACGCGCGTGAAGGCGCCCGCGCGCGCCGCAATCGTGAGGCCCAGGCAGGCGGTCACGAGCGCCAGCAGAAGTCCGAGCAGCAGATTTTTTGTCCTCATTCCGGTTCCCCCTCCCCGAATCCGTCAGAATTGCGCATAGATAAAGGGCGCGAAGCCTCCGCTCGCCAGCGCGGCGAAGCTCAAAACCAAAAGCGCGAGGCTCGCGGCGTAGCCGGCGAGCTCCGCCGCCGGCCTTCCGCCCAGCCGGGCCTTGAGCCGCGACAGTATGGGCGACGCGGCCGCGCAGCCGAATATGAGCGCGAAGAGCGTCCAGCCGCCCAGCGCGTCCGCAAGCAGCGCGCTGCCCGCGAGGCTGAAGTCCCAGCCGGCGAACATCGCGGCTATCATGTCGAAGCCCTCCGCCACGCTCGCGGCGCGGAACATGGTGAAGCCCAGGCACACGGCGAGCAGGGTGTATACGCGCGAGAGCGCGCGCCCCGCGGGATTTTTGCGCCAGCGCTTTACGTCGAGCACCTTGAGGCTTTCGAGCGCGGAGAGCAGCCCGTGCCACGCGCCCCAGAGCACGAAGGTCATGCTCGCCCCGTGCCAGAGCCCGCAGAGGACGAAAACTATCGCCTTGTTCGCCGCCGCGCGCCATTTCCCGCGGCGGGAGCCGCCGAGGGGTATGTACAGATAGTCGCGGAACCAGCTCGAGAGCGAGATGTGCCATCGCCGCCAGAAGTCCGTGATGCTCACGGCGGCGTAGGGGTGGTCAAAGTTCTCGGCGCATTTGAAGCCGAGCGCCCTGCCCAGGCCGCAGGCCATGTCGCTGTATCCGGAGAAGTCGAAGTAGAGCTGGAGGGTGTACGCAATCGCGCCCAGCCAGGCGACGCGCGCGTCGAGCGCCGCGCCCGCCGAGAAGGCCGCGTCCGCCGCCGAGGCCGCCGCGCCGGAGAGGATAAGCTTCTTCGCGAGGCCCAGAGCGAAGCGGCGAAGGCCCTCGGCGGCGTCGAGCCAGCCGCGGCTGCGCTCATAAAGCCGCTCCGAAAAGTCCGAAAAGCGCGTCAGCGGGCCGCTTATCACCTCGGGCAGGAAGGAGATATAGAAGAGCGCGGCGAAGAAGCTCCTCGCGCCGCTCTCCGGCGACCTGTGCGCGTCGACGACGTAGCTGATGCCCTTGAAGGTGAAAAAGCTCACGCCCGCGGGAGCGACGATGGCCGGGAGATTGACGTTCAAGCCGAGGAGCGAAAGCCCCTCGCCGAAGAAGCCGAGGTACTTCGCAGCGGCGAGCAGGCCGAGGTTCAGCACCGCCGCCAGCGGCACGGCCCAGCGCGCGCGGCGGATTGCGGCGAGGCCCAAAAGCCAGTTCACCAGCGCGGAGACCAAAAGCAGCGCCAGCGCCCAGAGCTCGCCGAAGGCATAGAAGATGAGCCCCGCCAGGCAGAGCAGGACGTTCTTCGCGCGCACCGGCTTTATAAGCGCCTCGAGTATCAGCAGTACCGGCAGGAAGAGAAACAGGAAAATTGGACTGTCAAAGCTCATGCGTACCGTTCCCCATAGACGTAGTTCCAGGAATACGCGGCGGCGGGATACATCTCATAGAGGTCCGTATCCGTGCGGCCGCGCTCGTAGTGATAGGCCATCTCCAACTCGACGTCGTATACGACGCGCGTGCCGCCGTCGTACATGATAACCCAGCCGTGGGGCGAGTTGTTCCAGCCCACGGTGCCCGCGACGGCCTCGGCGTCGAAGCCCAGCCCGCGGGCGAGGGCCCAGAAGGCCGCGGCGTAGTTATAGCAGTTGCCGCGGCGCGTCGAGAGCATGGTCACGGCCTCGTTGAGCTGCCAGCCCTCGTCGCCGGTCTCGTAATAGTTGCGGCGCAGGTACGCGAAGTTGTCGCGCACGTAGAGGTAGGCCGCGCGCAGCCGCTCCTCGGGTTCGGCGAACTCCTCGCATATGGGCGCGAGCGCCTCGGCGACCAGCTCGTCGAGCTCCGCGCTGCCGGAGGTGTAGCGCCCGTCCGGCCCGAAGGCGAAGCCGCCGCGCTCGCCGTCCATGAGAAAGAGGCCCATATCGTCGGCGTAATAGAGCCAACCGTCTATGTTGTGGAAGCCCTCGGTATAGCGCAGGACGTTTTCGCCGTTCAGGCAGGCCGCGAGCGCCGAGGCCCCCTCGCGCAGCGGGTCGAGATCCGGCGCGGCCACGCGGTAGACGGCGTCGAAGCCCCAGGCCTCGCCGTAAAGCGCGCTCATGTAGAGCGAGTAGACCAGCCCCGCCGCCTCCAGCCGCGTAAGCGGCTCCTCTCCCTCAAGCGCGGGCAGCTCGGACGGCGCGAGCAGGCCCTCGAGCGCGCGGCCGAGCTCCGAAGCGCTCACCGTCTCCATCGCCTCGAGCGCGGAGACCTCCGGCTCCGAGGCGAACATGGCCCGCACTCCCGCGGCGAGCTCGCCGCCGCTTATGTATTCGTCCGGCAGCGCGAAGCCGTTTTCGTCGCGCTCCAGCCAGGGCGTCATGCTCTCCGCCAGCTCGGGGCCCAGCAGGGCCGTGTAGGCCGCGTCACGCTCCGCCGGGGCGGAGGGCTCGGCCACATTCCCCTCCTCGTCGAGCCAGCAGAGCACCCGCGCGCCCTCCGGCAGGGCCACGGCATCCATGTCCGGCGTCTCGCCCGGCTGAACGTACAGCCCGGTCGTCTCCCCTCCCGCGCTGAAGCTCAGGCTCAGGCGGGTGAAGGCCCCGGTCTGCGCCACGGCCGCCGCGAAAGCGAGGCCCGCCGCCAGTATCAGGGCCAGCGCGAGTATCAGCGCGCGTTTAAACTCCTTTTCCAAGCCCTCTCCTCCTTTAATCCCGAAATACTATAATAATATACACCCGTGTATATTTCAAGAAATTTGTCGAAGCAGGCCGGAACTTTCCCGAAAAAAGCGAAGGCGAAACCCGCGCAGCGGCCTTCCGAATCACCGCAAAACGCAAAAAAGCCGCCCCGAGGGGCGGCTTTTCAGGTTGCTGAAAAATGCGTTCGCGACAAGTTTCGGAGGGAAAGATATTGTGAAAGAAAACCGTCAGGGTTGTCTTTCACGTTCAATCCAAGCGTTTTTCAGAACATTTCCGTGTTCTGAAAAACGCTTTTCATCTTGTTGAAAAACCTTTTCGACAAGATGAAAAGCCGCCCCGAGGGGCGG
>DVJK01000222.1 GCA_018716795.1 Candidatus Scatomorpha merdipullorum
TCGGGCGGGCGGGTGAGCTCGTCGGGGTTTTTGAGGTAGTAGCGCAGGTGCTTGAAGGCGTTGGCGTAGTAGCTGCCGTCGCATATGCGCTCGTCGCAGACTATCTTATAGTCGATAAACTTGCGGTGGACGACCTCGCCGGCGTGGTTGATGCCCGTCTCCATGCGCTTGGCGCCGAAGGCGAGGAAGACCGGGAGGTTCCCGAAGTTGTAGAGGTGGTGGTATATCGGCGGGATGCCCAGGGAGCCGAGGTCGGTGATTATCATCGAGCCGTGGAAGGGGCTCACGCCGACGAGGGAGGAGGGCAGCCAGTCGAAGTAGTCGAAGAGGCGGATAAGCCAGACCGCGAACTTGAGAATGAGGCGCGGAATCTTCATGAACACGTTGGCCGCGTTCTCCGTGCCGCTCGTGTCGCCGGAGCGTATCTCCTCGACGGCGGCGTTCATCTTGTTGTACACGTCGTAGATGGTGTCCGTCGGCTCGAAGACCACCTTGGCGCAGGTCTCGGGCGCGTGAGGGTCGACGGAGTATTTGACCATCATGTTGACCATTATCTCGTTGCGCGCGTAAACTCTCTGGCCGGAGACGAAGCGGTTGAGGCCGGGCATCTGGCTCACCACGCGCACATAGGCCGCGATGAACATGTGCAGCATACCCAGGCCCTTGTACCCGCCGCGGCGCTGCTCGCGCAGCCAGCGGTCGGTCTCCGTGATGTCGACCTCGCCCTCGAAATAGTTGCTCGCGTCGTTGCGGTCGCGCATTATGTAGGGCGTGAAGGCCATGAGCGGAGTTATCGAGCGGAGCCGGCGCCCCTCCTTGCGGTCGCCGAAGCGGCGGCGCGGTTTATCAGACATGGAGCATCCTCCTCATATGTGTTGTTATAAGCAAGTTATTATATTACGGCGCGCGGGAAATTTCAAGACATATTTTTACTTCACAGCGTAAAAGCTTCAGTTTCGTACAGTTTGACAAAATATTCACGCTTCCAAGCCCGCACAACTTGTCGGCTGTTTTTTGCAAAATACGCACAAAAGAGCTTGTAAAATGGCAAATAGTTTGGTATTATTTTAGGGTAAGACTTACTGGCGGAGACTGGGAAAGGCCGGTTTGTCCGTCTTTTTCGGCAGGAGGTGTATCAATGTCCTTTGAAGCGATAACAGCCATCAACGAAGCCGAGGAAAAGGCCCGGCAGATGAAGGCCGACGCCCTCGCCGGAGCGAAGGCCGCGGAGGCGGCAGCCGCAGAGGAGGGGAAGGCCGCCATGGACGCGGCGCGGCAGAAGGCCGCGGCCGAGGTCCGCGAGCTGCGGGCCAAATCCGACGAAAAGGCGAAGCAGGACGCGATTGAGCTCGCGTCGGACACCGAGAATCGCAAGGCCGCCATGCGCGCGAGAGCGGACGCGCGGATGGAGAAGGCGGCGGCGCTCATAGTGGAAAGGGTAGTGAACGGCTGATATGGCTATCGTAAAGATGAAAAAGCTGCGTCTGGCCGTCATGGCCCGGGAGCGGAAGGCCCTTTTGAAGGAACTGCTGCTCTTAGGCTGCGTCGAGATAAGCGAGCCGAGCGAGCTTGAGGCCGGGGATTTCCCGGGGCTCGAGCGCTGCGCGAGCGGCGAGCTTATGTCCGACCGCGCCGACTACGCGCTCCTGACGGACGCCGTCAAGCTCATGGACAAGTACGCCCCGGCGAAGGGCGGCTTCTTAAAGCCGCTGCCCGAGGCGAAGGCGGAGGCCGTGCTCGACGAGAGCGCCCTGCCCGCCGACCTGGCCATAGCCGGCAAGGTCACGGACAAGGCCGAGGAAATCCGCCGCTGCCAGAGCGAGACCGCGAGGCTGGAGGCGTCCGCCGCCGCGCTCGCGCCCTGGCTGGAGCTGGACGTGCCGCTCAATTACAAGGGCAGCGCGACGACGGTTTTCGCCACGGCGAGCCTGCCGGCGGCCGCGGACCTGACAGAGGCCGACACGGCCCTCGGCGCTGCGGCGCCCGAGGCGCAGCTCTTCCGCGTATCCGCGGACAAGAGCCTCAATTATCTGGCGCTCGTCTGCTATAAGGACGAGTACGACGCCGCGCTCGAGGCGCTCCGGCCCCTGGGCTTCAACCTCATGGGCCCGGGCGAGTACGCCGGCACGGCGAAGGAGGAGACGGCAAAGGCCGAGGCCGCCGTCAAGGAACTGGCCGAAAAGCAGCAGAAGCTCGCGGAGGACATAGCTCAGCTGGCCTCCCATCGCTCCGAGCTCAAGCTGCGCGCGGACACGCTTTCGACGAAGATTGCCCGCGCCGAGGCCGAGGAGAAGTTCATGGGCACCGAGACGACGGTGCTGCTCCAGGGCTGGCTGCCCGCGGAGAGCGAGGAGGACCTCGCCCGCCTGCTCGGCAAGTACGACTGCGCCTGGGAGACCGCCGACCCCACGGAGGAGGAAATCCCCGACGTGCCGGTCAAGCTCAAGAACAACAAATTCACCCGCGCGCTCAACATGGTCACGGAGATGTACTCCCTCCCGGCCTACAACAACGTCGACCCCAACCCGCTCATGGCGCCGTTCTTCATTTTGTTCTACGGCATCATGCTCGCGGACATGGGCTACGGCCTGCTGATGATAATCGCCGCGATAGTGGTGCTGGCCAAGGCAAAGCCCCGCAAGGGCATGCGCAACTTCTTCGAGCTCATGCTCTGGTGCGGCATCTCGACCACAATCTGGGGCGCGATAACCGGCGGCTTCTTCTCCGACATGCCGCTGCAGATTGCGCAGATTATAAACCCGGACACCACCTGGACCGGCCTGCCCGCGCTCTTCACGCCGCTCAACGACACGATTATGATACTCATAGGCGCGATGTGCCTGGGCTTCGTCCAGATTATCACCGGCATGATTATCAACGTGGTAATAAAGGTCAAGCGCGGCGAGATATTCTCCGCCGTGTTTGAGGAGGGCACCTGGTTCGTGCTCTTCATCGGCATCGCCTGCCTCGCGCTGGGCGTCGGCAGCATCGCGGGCGTGCCCGTGGTTATTGTGCTCGGCGCGGTGATGCTCTTCATCGGCTCCGCCAGGGGCAAGAAGGGCTTCGGGATAATAACCGGCTTCATCGGCGCCATATATAACGGCGTCACCGGTTACTTCGGCGACATACTCAGCTACTCGCGTCTGATGGCCCTCATGCTGGCCGGCAGCGTCATCGCTCAGGTCTTCAACACCATCGGCGCCATAGCGGGGAACATCTTCGTGTTCCTCTTGATATCCATTGTGGGCAACGCACTCAACTTCGCGCTCAACCTGCTCGGCTGCTTCGTCCACGACCTCCGTCTCCAGTGCCTGGAGTATTTCGGGAAGTTTTACGAGGACGGCGGCAAGCCCTTCAGGCCGCTCGCATTCAACACCAAGTACGTAAGCGTCACCAACGACAAATAAGAGGAGGAAATCAAAATGTTTCTTGAACAGATCGGCGGAATGGCTCTCGGCCTGCTCGGCGCGGGTCTCGCGGCGGCTCTCAGCGGCGTAGGTTCCGCTATCGGCACCGGCATCGCCGGCGAAGCGGGCGCGGGTCTCCTCTGCGAGGATCCCGGCAAGTTCGGCAAGGTCATGATCCTGCAGGTCATACCCGGCACCCAGGGCCTGTACGGCCTGGTCGTCTGGTTCTTCGCCAGCTTCTCCATGGGCCTGCTCGACGGCAGCATCGTCGACCTCACCGTCACCGAAGGCCTCCGCTACTTCGTGGCCTGCATCCCGATGGCTCTCGGCGGCTGGCTCTCCGCCATCGCCCAGGGCAAGGTGGCCGCGGCGTCCATCAACCTGCTCGCGAAGAAGCCCGACGACTGGTCCAAGGGCATGGTCCTCTGCATCACCGTCGAGTTCTACGCCATACTCTCCCTGCTGGCCTCCATGCTCATGATCCTCAACATCGGCTGATGTTGCCCAGCGAGGGTCAGTGCCATGAAAGGTATAGATAAGATAACCTCGCGCATCCTCGCCGACGCCGAGGCCGAGTGCGCCGCCGTCCGGAAGGAGTCCGACGAGCGCTGCGCGGCCATCAAGGCGGAGGCGGAGAAGAAGGCCCAGGAGGAATACTGGCGCCTCGTGCGCGAGGGAGTGAAGGACACCGAGCAGCGCGTCCAGCGCATGGACCGCACCGCCCGGCTCGAGGCCAGGAAGAGCGTCCTCAACATGAAGCAGGAGGCCGTCTCCAGGGCCTTCGAGCTCGCCCGCGACAGGATTGCGGAGCTGCCGGAGCGCGACTATGTCGGCTTCCTGGCCCGCCAGGCCGCCGAGGCCGCGATAAGCGGCCAGGAGGAGGTCATATTCTGCGAGCGCGACCGCGCCGCCGTCGGCGCGAAGGCCGTCAAGGCCGCCAACGAGCTGCTCGCCGCCAAGGGTATGCCCGCCATGCTCACGCTCTCCGACGCCACCCGCGAGATGGCCGGCGGGCTCATGCTCAAGCAGGGCGACATTGAGGTCAACTGCACGGTCGACACCCTGCTCGACCTCTCGAGGGGCGAACTTGCCGCGCGCGTCGCGGAGGTGCTCTTTGAGGGCTGAGGCTGTTTTCGGCGCAAATCAAAGGGCAGGGAGGTAAGGTCTTGGCTAAGAAAGTAAAGGATACCGAATACCTGATGCTCTCGTCCATGCTCAGGGCGAGGGAGGCCGGTATGCTCAGCCGGGAGCGGATGGACCGCATGCTCTCCGCGCCCAGCTTCCAGGAGGCGGCGAAGCTTCTCACCGACTGCGGCTATGAGGACATGAGCTCCTGCGCCGCCGCCGGCGTGAACGACGCGCTCTCCCGCAGGAGGGCCGCCGTCTTTGCCGAGCTGGCCGGTATGTCCCCGCACACAGAGGTCGTGGACATCTTCAGGGTGAAATACGACTACCACAATATAAAGGCCCTCGTCAAGGCGAAGGCCATGGAAACGGACGCGAAGCGCATCCTCTCGGACTGCGGCCGCGTCCCGGCGGAAAAGCTCCTCGAGTGCGTCGAGGGCGAGGGAGGCCTGAGCTCCCTGCCCGAGGACATGGCCGCGGCCTTCGCCGAGGCGCAGGACGTCCTCGCCCGCACGGGCAACCCGCAGCTCGCGGACTTTGAGCTTGACCGGCGCTGCTTCGCGGAGCAGAGCGCTCTCGCCGGCGAATCCGGCAGCGCCTTCCTCGCGGGCTATGTCCGCACGCTCATAGACGGCGCCAACCTGCGCGCCGCGGTGCGCACCGTGCGCATGGGCAAGGACCGCGCGTTCATGCTCCAGGCCATGGCTCCCGGCGGCAGCGCCGATATGGAGACCGTCGCCTCCGCCGCGGAGAACGGCGAGGCCCTGGCCGCGGTTTTCAACGCCACCTGCCTCGAGAAGGCCGCCGCCCTCGGCGTGCAGGCCATGAAGGGCGGAAGCATGACCGCCTTTGAGCTCGAGTGCGACAACGCCGTGAGCGCCTATCTCGCCGGGGCGAAGATGATCCCCTTCGGCGCGGAGCCGGTCGCGGAATACCTCGCCCTCATAGAGAGCGAGATAACGGCCGCGAGGATGATCCTCACCGGCCGCCTTGCCGGCATAGACGCCGAGGTCATACGTGAAAGGCTGCGTGATATCAATGCTTAAAATAGCTGTTATCGGCGGGGCCGACACCGTTATGGGCTTCAAGGCCCTGGGCCTGGACGTGTTCGCGGCCGGCACCCAGGAGGAGGCCCGCGAGGCCTTCCGCCATGTCGCCAGGGAGTCCGACGGGCAGTACGCCATCATCTACGTCGAGGAGAACCTCGCCGGTTACCTCGAGCACGAAATCGCGCGGTATAAGGACGTCCCCAGCCCCGCGATTATACTGATACCGGGCCGCGAAGGCCCGCTCGGTCTCGGCCAGAGCGCCCTGCAGGCGGCGGTCGAGAGAGCCGTTGGGACAGATATTTTGTAAAGAAGGTTTGCAGATGAGCGGAATTGTAACGAAAGTATCGGGCCCGCTGGTCGTCGCAGAGGGACTTGCCGACGCCAATGTGTCGGACGTCGTCCGCGTGGGCAGCCAGCGGCTTATAGGCGAAATATTGAACATGTCGGGCGACAGCGCCTCCATCCAGGTCTATGAGGAGACCTCGGGCCTCGGCCCCGGCGCCGAGGTGGAGACCACGGGCCTGCCCCTCTCCGTCGAGCTCGGCCCCGGTATGCTGGAGAATATCTACGACGGCATACAGCGCCCGCTGCCCGAGATACGCGCCATGAGCGGCGAGTGCATCGCCCGTGGCGTGCAGGTGCCCGCGCTCAACCGCGAGCGCGTCTGGCACTTCGACGCGGCCGTCGAGGCCGGCGCGCACGTGGCCGCCGGCGACGTGCTCGGCACCGTGCAGGAGACTCCGGCCGTCCTGCACAAGATAATGGTGCCTCCCGGAATGAGCGGCACCGTCAAGAGCGTCGCGAGCGGCGACTTCACCGTCGAGCAGACGGTCGCCGTCCTCGAGGACTACAAGGGCGCGACGCACGAGCTCAGCATGATCCAGCGCTGGCCCGTCCGCGTGCCCAGGCCCTACGGCGCGAAGCACACCCCGAACAAGCCCATGAACTCCGGACAGCGCGTCATAGACACGATGTTCCCGATAGCCAAGGGCGGCACCGCCGCGGTCCCCGGCCCCTTCGGCTCGGGCAAGACCGTCGTGCAGCACCAGCTCGCGAAGTGGTCCGACGTCGACATAGTCGTCTACATCGGCTGCGGCGAGCGCGGCAACGAGATGACCGACGTCCTTATGGAGTTCCCCGAGCTCACCGACCCGCGCAACGGCGAGCCCCTTATGAAGCGCACGGTGCTCATTGCGAACACCTCCGACATGCCCGTCGCCGCCCGTGAGGCCAGTATATACACCGGCATCACCATCGCGGAGTATTTCCGCGACATGGGCTACGACGTCGCCGTCCTCGCCGACTCCACCTCCCGCTGGGCCGAGGCCCTGCGCGAGATGTCCGGACGACTCGAGGAGATGCCCGGCGAAGAGGGCTACCCCGCCTACCTCGCAAGCCGCCTCGCCCAGTTCTACGAGCGCGCGGGCGTCGTCGACTGCCTCGGCAGCGACAACCGCCGCGGCTCCGTCACCGCGATAGGCGCCGTCTCGCCTCCGGGCGGCGACACCTCCGAGCCCGTCAGCCAGGCGACCATGCGCATAGTCAAGGTCTTCTGGGGCCTCGACTCCTCGCTGGCCTACGCCCGCCACTTCCCGGCGATAAACTGGCTGACCTCGTACAGCCTCTATGTGGACAACTTCCGCGCCTGGTATAACGAGCAGTTCGGCGACAGGTTCATGGCCAACCGCGACAGGGCCATGCACGTCCTCCAGGAGGAGGCCGAGCTGCAGGAGATTGTCCGCCTCGTCGGCCAGGACGCCCTGAGCCCCGCCGACCGCCTCACCATGGAGACCGCGAAGATGATTCGCGAGGATTTCCTGCAGCAGAACGCCTTCATAGACGAGGACGCCTACTCCTCTTACTACAAGCAGTTCCGCCTGCTGGACATGGTCCTGCAGTACGACGACGTCTGCCGCGCGGTCCTGCCCGGCGGCGCGGACGTCAACGCGCTGTTCAACATCCCGGCCCGCGAGCGCATAGGCCGCGCCAAGATGGTGCCGCAGGACGAGGTCGAGAAGACCTACGGCGAGATTATCGACGAGATGAAGAAAGAGGTCGCCGAGATTGCAGAGAGGGGTGAGGACGAATGATCCGCGAATATAAGACCATAGCTGAGATAGCCAGCCCTCTTATGGTGGTCAAGCAGGTCGAGGGCGTCACCTACGACGAGCTCGGCGAGCTGGAGCTGCCCAACGGCGAAGTCCGCCGCTGCAAGGTGCTGGAGGTCGACGGCGACACCGCGGTCGTCCAGCTCTTTGAGAGCGCGCAGGGCATCAACCTCGCCCAGACGAAGGTCCGCTTCCTCGGCCACCCGCTGGAGCTGGGCGTGAGCGAGGACATGCTCGGCCGCGTCTTCAACGGCATGGGCGAGCCCATTGACGGCGGCCCGGCGATACTCGCCGACGCCTACCGCGACATAAACGGCCTGCCCATGAACCCCGCCGCGCGCGCGTACCCCGCCGAGTTCATCCAGACCGGCGTCTCCACGATTGACGGCCTGAACACCCTGGTCCGCGGCCAGAAGCTGCCCATATTCTCCTGCTCCGGCCTGCCGCACGCCGCGCTGGCCGCGCAGATTGCCCGCCAGGCGCGCGTCCTCGGCGCGGACGAGAGCTTCGCCGTCGTCTTCGCCGCCATCGGCATCACCTTTGAGGAGAGCGAGTACTTCATAAACGAGTTCCGCCGCACCGGCGCGATTGACCGCACCGTC
>DVJK01000223.1 GCA_018716795.1 Candidatus Scatomorpha merdipullorum
GCAGCGGATGCGGACACGGCGTCGCGGTTTCCCTTCGTCCGCGGGCGACCTCCCATCCCGCGGCACTTAAGTAAGCAAGTTACTCAACGCTTACTAACGCGCCGTTCCTATTCTGACACAGTTATTTACTCACGAATCTGTGCGCGGTGCGGAAGAGCATTCCACCCGCGGCGTTGCCAATACTGATTACCAGCACGGCGATTGCGGCGTCCGCGCTCCAGCCCGAGAGGTGGAAGTAGAGCATATCCGCCACGCAGCGCTCCGTCCCGGCGAGGATAAAGACCATCACGCCGAAGAAAAGCGAGAGATATTTGCCGAGCTCGTGGGAATTGTTCTTGAAGCCCTCCACGGCTATGTAGATGAAGACGTTGCACAGCGTGCTCAGCAAAAAGAGGCTCAGAAGCCGGTCGTCCAGCTTCACGGCGCAGAGCTCTGCGGCCTTTGCGGCTATGCCGTCTATGCGGCTCAGCCTCACGATAAGCGCGGTTATGCCCGTGCCGACGAGGTTGCCGAGCCAGATGAGGGGCAGGGCGAGGTTATAGCTTCTGCCGTTCTCGAGCGCATAGCAGACCTTGCCGGTGAAGAGGTTCAACCCAAAGGCGCAGACCGTGAACAGCCCTATCGTGAAGAGCGCCGAGCCAATAATGCGGTTATCCAGCGAGAGGAACACCACGCCGCCGATGGCAATTTTCGCCGCGCAGAGGACGGTGCCCCTGACGAGCGGGGTCGCGGCCTCGCGGAGCTTTATCTGCGAGCCGGAGCAGACGAAGAACATGGCGACGAAGGCGTGACGCCGACGGTGGTGTCGTAGCCGAGCATAATCATGCCGAGGCTGTCGCCCACGATTATTACCTCGACCTCGCTCTCGTTGACAATCGAGGCGGTCGTGTAGTCATAGGCGGTGACGTAGGCGAACTTGCGTCCCTCTTCCTTGTACTTCTTGAAATCGAGGACGGTCATTTTCTTCTCAGCCATGCTGCATTCTCCTTCTCATTTTTTTCGCATCCGCCGCGCGGCGGATTTGCCGGCCGGCGTCCGGCGCGGCGCGTACAAACGGCCCGCAGTCCGGCCTGCCGGTGCATCCTTGTATCCAGCTTAATTACCGCCGGGAAAAATGTATAATACTTTTTATATGCAAATCATAATGCGCCCGTTATGATTTAAGTGATAGCGCACATTTCCAGCGGCGGCTTGTTATTCAAGTCCTACAAAGAGCCCAAAATTATTATTTGACAGCGTTATTCGTCCGGACATATAATCTTTTCAACAACGATTTTGGGAGGCGTCGCGATGAATCCGGGCAGGCGTTATTATTTCATAACCATCGCAGAAACCCTGAATATCACCAGGGCGGCCGAGCAGCTGATGGTATCCCAGCCCTCCCTGACGCAGTGCCTGAACAAGCTGGAGTCCGATTTGGAGATAAAGCTGGTCGACCGCAGCTTCACCCCTCTGCGCCTGACGGAGGCCGGGCACGTCTACTACGACTACCTGCTGAAGCAGCGCAGCGCGGAGGAGGCGCTGAACGCGTCGCTGAAAAGGCTGCGCTGCAAGGGGCGGCGCCCGCTTATGATAGGCATACCACTTCAAAAGAGCCATGAGCTCATAAGCCGCCTGCTGCCGGATTTTTCGAAGGAGCACCCGGAGGTCGAGGTGGCCATCTGGGAGGGCACCTCGAGCACGGTGCGCGAGCGGGTTATAAAGGGCGAGCTGGACATCGGCTTCGGGCACATCATGGACGAGGTGTACGACGACTGCGTCGTGAAGCACCTGAACGAGGAGAAAATCCTCATAATCTGCCACCGCGACAATCCCATAGCGCAGAGCCGCGAGACCAGCGAGGAAAACACCCTGCTCGTGGAGCCGGAGGCCCTCAGCACCCAGCATTTCTTCCAGATGTCCGAGGAGTATTACCTCTACGAGGTTGAAGCCAAACACCTGAAGGCGCACGGCGTGACGCCCCGCTCCCGCACCGTCATGTCCAACCTGCACGCGATAATCTCGACCATCATCGCCGACCCCGCCTCCGGCTTCGCATACATGCCCGACTACGTCATGCACGAGGCCTGGCCGAGCAGTGTGAGCGACCGGCTCGCGTACATCCGGCTTGACAGGCAGGACATCTCCTGGCACTTTTCGATGTTCCGCCGCCGCGGCCAGGCCGTGTCCAAGGTCGCGAGGCTGTTCTGGAACAGCGTCGACAGGGCCTACAAATAAAGCAAAAAGGACGCCGGAAGGCGTCCTTTTTGCTTTCGCTTTATTCAATTGCCGGCGCGCCTGCGCGGAGGAGCTCAGCGTTTTGCGATGGCGGCGGCCATGCGTTCTAGGCCGGTTTTGATTATGCTTCGCGGCATGGCGAGGTTGAGGCGGACATAGCCCGCGGCGTTGCCGACGAAGAGCGAATCCCCGCCCTCGAGCAGGACCCCGGCCTCGTTCGCAAAGAAGCCCGGCAAATCCTCCTCGCCCGGCAGGCAGGCCGAGAGGTCGACCCAGGCGAGATACGTGGCCTCGGGTATATACATCCGCGCCCCGGGCAGGAGCTCCGCGAGGTAATCGCGCACGAAGGCGAA
>DVJK01000224.1 GCA_018716795.1 Candidatus Scatomorpha merdipullorum
GACCGCAGCGCCGACATGGACGTCAAGCTCCTCAAAAGCGAGCAGCACCAGGTCTTCGGCCTCTTCACCGGCACCGCCGTCCTCGACGGCGGCAAGCGCCTCAAGCTCCGCGACTTCCCCGGCTTCGCCGAGCGGGTGGAAAATAAGTGGTAAGACAGACGAAACGCCCGGAATTCTTGTTGAATTCCGGGCGTTTCCGCTCTGCGCATACCGCAGATGTCGTAGGTGCCGCCCTCTCCGCCCCTTACGGGTATCAGCGCAGCGATGATGTCGCCATCATATTCAAAATGTACCATTCGCGCCCCTTACGCACAAAAAGGACCGGCCTGCGGACCGGTCCTTTCTGCTGAAATGCCTGCGAGTTTTCGGGTTGGTTTAGTCCAGCTTCGGGAGCTTTGCGAAGCTTGCGGCGAGCTCTTCGTCGGTGGGGAAGTAGTCGTCCATCTGGCCGTCGTTGAACTTCTGGTAGGCGTAGAGGTCGAAGTAGCCGGTGCCGGTGAGGCCGAAGAGTATCGTCTTCTCCTCGCCGGTCTCCTTGCACCTGAGGGCCTCGTCAATCGCGACGCGAATCGCGTGGCTGCTCTCGGGCGCTGGCAGGATGCCTTCGACGCGCGCGAAGTACTCTGCGGCCTCGAAGACCTTCGTCTGCTCGACGCTGCGCGCCTCCATGAGGCCCTCGTGGTACAGCTCGCTCAGCACGGGGCTCATGCCGTGGTAGCGGAGGCCGCCGGCGTGGTTGGCCGAGGGGATGAAGCCGCTGCCGAGCGTGTACATCTTGGCGAGCGGGCAGACCTTGCCGGTGTCGCAGAAGTCGTAGGCGTAGACGCCGCGGGTGAGGCTCGGGCAGCTGGCGGGCTCGACGGCGATGAATTTATATTCACGCTCGCCGCGAAGCATCTCGCCCATGAAGGGGCTTATGAGCCCGCCGAGGTTCGAGCCGCCGCCGGCGCAGCCGATTATTATGTCGGGCACGACGCCGTACTTGTCGAGGGCGATCTTGCTCTCGAGGCCGACGACGCTCTGGTGCAGGAGCACCTGGTTGAGGACGCTGCCGAGGACGTAGCGGTAGCCCTCGTGCGTGGTGGCGTCCTCGACGGCCTCGCTTATTGCGCAGCCGAGGGAGCCCGTGGTCTCCGGGTCCTCGGCGAGGATTTTCCGGCCCACCTCGGTGGTCGGGCTGGGGCTGGGCGTGACGGTCGCGCCGTAGGTGCGCATGACCTCGCGGCGGAAGGGCTTCTGCTCATAGGAGCACTTGACCATGTAGACCTTGCAGTCCAGGCCCAGATAGCCGCAGGCCATGGCGAGGGCGGTGCCCCACTGGCCGGCGCCCGTCTCGGTCGTGACGCCCTTGAGGCCCTGGTTCTTGGCGTAGTAGGCCTGGGCTATGGCGCTGTTGAGCTTGTGGGAGCCCGAGGTGTTGTTGCCCTCGAACTTGTAGTATATCTTCGCCGGGGTGTCGAGCTTTTCCTCGAGGCAGTACGCGCGTACCAGCGGGCTGGGCCTATACATCTTGTAGAAATCGCGTATCTCCTGCGGAATCGGGATATAGCGGGTGTCGTTGTCCAGCTCCTGGGCGACGAGCTCCCTGCAGAAGACGCCCTCGAGCTGTTCGGCGGTCATGGGCTCGCCCGTCGCGGGATTGAGCAGCGGGGCGGGCTTCGTGGTCATATCCGCGCGGACGTTGTACCACGCCTGCGGCATCTCGCTTTCTTCAAGATAAATTTTGTAGGGAATCTTGTTCTCGGTCATGATACATACCTCCGTCAAATATTTGAACCCTTTTCGGGGATTCAGCGCGTTTCGGGCAACAAAAAAGCCCCAAAGACCACTCGGTCCTTGGGACAGGAAATATCCTGCGGTGCCACCCAAATTGGCTCTCGCCCACTCGTTCCGCGCCATCACGCGGCCGGCGCTTTAACGGGCGCCACCCGGGAGTTAGCTTCGCTCCCCTCACGAGTCCATTCCCCGGCTTGTCCGCCACGGCGCTCGCACCAAACGCGCCGCTCTCTGAGGTTTCTCGCCCCGGGTACTCTTCTCGCTCATCGGTTTAACGTGGCTAAAGCATAACACCGCCGGCCGGGATTTGTAAAGGCCGCATTTTGCACAAAACGTGCTGCGCATTTTTATGTGCTTTGACGAGGATGAGTATACAACTCGGATACAAGTCCGAGGCTTTTCGGATACATCCGCGCGCTAAACTGAACGCATCACACAGGGCCGGAGGCTGTATATGCACCAGAAAAAGAACCCGGGCGGCGCGTTGATAATCGCGGCGCTGCTTATGATGACCGTTTTTACCATCGCCGCGGCGAGCCTTTCTCGCGAGGAGGGCGCGGCCGGGGCCGCCTCGTCCTCAGACGCGCCGCCGGAGGCGGAAACGCTGTACCTCGAGGGGCTTGAGGCGAAAATCACGCGGGAGATGGCCGTGAACGAGTGCGGCGCGGAGGAGGAGCGCGCGCTTTGCGCCCTCGCCGCGGAGCGGCCGGAGCTGGCCGCGAGGCTCAATTTCATGGCGGAGCACCTCGATATATACTCCGAGGCCGCCGTCAAAACCGCGCTGCAGAGCGAGGAAAAGCTCGATTTCGCGCTTGAGATACCCTTCCGCACGCCGGACGAGGGCGGTTCGGACGCGGTGATCGAGCTCGGCGGCGGCGTGCCCTACCTCAAACAGTACGACGGGCGCTGGGGCTACCACCCCTATGGCAGCGGGCCGCTCGGACTCACGGGCTGCGGGCCGACCTGCCTCGCGATGGCGGCGGCGCATCTCAAGGGCGACGCCACGCTCAACCCGGCACGCATTGCGGATTACGCCGAGGAAAACGGCTATTACGCCGAGGGCGCGGGCACGGTCTGGACTCTTTTCACCGAGGGCGCGGCCGGGCTCGGCCTCGCCGGCGAGGAGCTGCCGCTTGACGAGGGCGTCATGAAATCGCAGCTGGACTCCGGCGCGGTGCTCGTGCTGAGCATGCTGCCCGGCGACTTCACGGACGACGGCCACTTCATCATAATTGACAAATACGACGCCGCGGGCTTCTCCGTCCTCGACCCCAACAGCCCCGAAAGGAGCGCGCGCTGGAGCTTTGAGCGCCTCAGCGGGCAGATTGCGAACCTCTGGGCCCTCTCCGCATGAGGGCCCGGCGGCTGTGCTCCGGCAAACTTTTTGGCGGTTTTGTTCAATTTGGCAGAAGCCGATTGTGCGAAGGGCCCAAAACTTTAGGAATTTAAAACAGTTGACAGTCACAGGTTAAAGCGCTATAATGCAGCTACAGTGCAAAGGCGTACTGGTACATAGCTTTTTCTGGAAGCCAGAAAGACAAGCGTACTGCGCCTCTGCGCCTTTTTAATAATTTCAATTTCCATTTATTACTATGGAATAACTGCGTCTTTATGCAAATTATTTGCAATAATCGGCCAGGAAGCCGTTTATTGGCCCGGAATGGGAGCCGGGCTGGCGCGTCCGGGAAACGCGCCGCATATCGCCCTCTCACGGATAAGGAGGGCAGACAACGGAATAAGGAGGAAAATACTATGAAGAAGCTGTTGGCGCTTTTGCTGGCGCTGTGCATGGTCTTCGCCCTGGCCGCCTGCGGCGAGGGTGGGGAGAACTCCGGCGGCGGGGACGACGCCGCCTCGGGCGACACCATAAAGGTCGGCCTCATCGGGCCCATCACCGGTTCCAACGCGGCCTACGGCAACGCAATGGTCGAGGGCGCGCGCCTGACCGTCAGGGAGATAAACGAAAACGGCGGCATCCTGGGCAAGCAGGTCGAGCTCATTGAGGCCGACGACCGCGGCGACGCCACGGAGTGCATGAACGCCTTCAACAACATGGTCGCCGAGGGCGTCAAGTACATAATCGGCTCGGCCACCTCCGGCGCGACCGCCGCGATTACCGGCATGGCCAACGAGGAGGGCGTCATCCTGATAAGCCCGAGCGCCACGGCCGACGACATCACAACCGAGGACGACTACGTCTTCCGCGCCTGCTTCAAGGACAGCCTCCAGGGCGACATCGCCGCCGCCTGGGTGCAGCAGCAGGGCATCACCAGGGTCGGCACCATCGAGTGCTCCGCGGATACGTACTCCTCCGGCCTGGTCAAGAGCTTCACCGCCGCCTGCGAGGCGCGCGGCATAGAGGTCGCCGCCGCCGAGAGCACCGCGACCATGGACGCGCAGGACTTCACCAATCAGTTCAACTCCATGGTCAGCGCGGGCGTCGAGCTCGTGTACGCCATTTACTACTACGACGCCGTCGGCGCCTTCCTGGTGCCGCAGGCCCGCGCCGCCGGCTTTGACGGCATAATCATGGGCGCAGACGGCTTCGACGGCACCCTCGACTACATCTCCGAGGGCACCGATTACAGCGTCTTCAGCAACGTCGTGTACACCAACCACTACGACGCCACCGACTCCAGCCCCGTCGTTCAGGAATACGTCACGGCCTATGAGGCCGAGTACGGCGCGATGCCGCTCTGCTTCGCGGCCCTCGCCTCCGACTGCATGATGATGCTTCAGACGGCGATTGAGACCGCCGGCAGCGCCGACGACGCCGCGGCCGTCCGCGACGCGCTGGCCGACACCTCGGTCACCTACGAGGGCGTCACCGGCACCTTCAATCTTGACGAAAGCGGCACCCCGGTCAAGGGCGCGGCGGTTATAGAGTTCGTCTACGACAGCTCCGCCGGCGGCCTCGAGGGCCTCGGCACCCGGCTCGTCACCACCATTTCCGCCGACGAGCTTTAATTAAAAACTCCCATCATCCCTATCCCGGGGAGGCGCCCTCTTTGGCGTCTCCCCATCTTTATAGGGCGGCCGCCACTGCCTGTGCGGCGCCTGCCCGGAATCAATAATCTGCAATCTGCGGAAAGGCGGAATATATATGGGAGAATTCCTGCAAACCCTCTTCGTGGGCCTGAGGCTGGGCAGCGTGTACGCGCTGATTGCCCTGGGCTACACGATGGTATACGGCATCGTCCGGCTCATTAACTTCGCCCACGGCGACTTCATCATGGTCGGCGGCTACACGCTCATCTTCACCGTGCCGCTCATGACGGCGGCGGGCCTTCCGGCCTGGACGGCGGTCGTCATCGCCGTCGCGGTCTGCGCGCTGGTCGGCGTGCTGGTCGAGCTCATCGCGTACCGGCCCGTGCGCCGCAAGGGCACGAATATGACGGCGCTGATAACCGCCGTGGCCATGAGCCTTTTCCTCGAGAACCTGGCGCAGGCCATACCGGCCATAGGCCCGAACCCGATAATCGCGGGCCAGCTCTTCGCCTCCGGCGGCGTCCGCGTCGCGGGCGTCACACTGGACTACATCACGATTTACACCATTGCCGTCAGCGCCGTCGTCATGCTCCTGCTCTACGTCTTCACGCAGAAGACCAGGCTGGGCCGCGCGATGCGCTGCGTCTCCGAGGACAAGGGCGCCGCCGTCCTCATGGGCATAAGCGTCAACAAAACCGTCCTCGCCACCTTCGCCATCGGCTCCGGCCTCTCCGCCGCCGCCGCGCTCATGTACGTCGCGCAGTACCCCAAGGTCTACACGACCATGGGCTCGCTCCTCGGCCTCAAGGCCTTCGTCGCGGCGGTCGTCGGCGGCATAGGCCTCATTCCCGGCGCCATGCTCGGCGGAATCGTCATCGGCCTTGTCGAGAGTTTTTCCACGGCCTACATCAGCTCCAGCATGACGGACACCTTCGTGTTCTTCATCCTCATCGTCGTGCTGCTGCTCAAGCCCGCCGGAATACTCGGAAAGAACGTGGGTGAAAAGGTATGAAAACTTCTGTCAAACGCGGCTATCTCGTCAACGGGGCCGCCGTCGTCCTCGCTTACGCGCTCTTTGTCGTGCTCGCGGCCACGCTCGGGCAGGGCGGCAGCTTCAAGCTTATCCTCGCCCCGAGCATCTGGCAGTGCTGCTATCTCATCCTGCTCGCGGCCAGCCTCAACCTCGTGCTGGGCTTCATGGGCCAGCTCTCGCTGGGCCACTGCGGCTTCATGGCCATCGGGGCCTACACCGCCGCGCTCATGAGCCTCGCCTTTCAGCGCGCCGGCGTCTACGATGAAAAGAGCGGCGCCGTCTTCATCGGCATCCTCTTCCTCTGCATAATCTCGGCGGGGCTGCTCGCCGCCGTCTTCGGCGTCCTGGTCGGCATCCCGGCGCTGCGCCTCAAGGGCGACTATCTCGCCATCATCACGCTGGGCTTCGGCCTTATCATCGTGAACGTCATAAACAACCTCCCCTTCGCCGGCCAGAACGGCCTCGCCGAGGGCAGCGCCGCCGCCTCGCTCTACGCGACCGGCCTCGGCTTCGGCTCGAGCGACCGCGTCAGCTATCTCTGGGTCGGCGTCGGGGTCACGATACTCTGCGTGACGCTTATGTTCATGTTCATCCGCTCGAAATACGGCCGGGCCGTGCGCGCCATACGCGACGACGAGATCGCCGCGGCCGCCTCCGGCATCAACACCGGCTACTACAAGGTCCTGACCTTCGCCTTCTCCGCCTTCTTCGCGGGCGTGGCCGGCGCGCTCTACGCCTGCTGCAACGCCTCGCTCTCCACGGTGAGCTTTTCCTTCACGAACGGCTCCATACTCAACTCCACCTTCGTCGTGGTCATGGTCGTGCTCGGCGGCATGGGCAGCCTCACCGGCAGCGTGGTGAGCGCGGTTATCATGTTCCTGCTCAACTATCAGATTGCCAACGGCGCCTGGGTCGACGCGCTGCCCGGCTTTGTCCGCGGCGTCTTCACCTACCCGATGCTCGTCTACGCGCTGGTGCTGATTGTCATCATCATGTTCCGGCCCAAGGGCATCTTCGGCGCATATGAGTTCTCGCTGCTGCGCACGCCGAGGGACGCCGCAGGGCTCTTCAAAAGGCGCGGCGGGAAAAGGTCCAGGCCCGTCGGAAAGGAGGCCGCGGCCCAATGAGTGAAAACAAGATGGAGCCCATCCTCGAAACAAGGGGACTCGGCATATCCTTCGGCGGCCTCCGGGCCGTCCAGGACTTCAACCTCAGGCTGTACCCGGGCGAGCTCGCCGGGCTCATCGGCCCCAACGGCGCGGGCAAGACCACCGTCTTCAACCTGCTGACCGGCGTCTACGCTCCCACCGAGGGCAGCGTGCTTCTCGACGGGCAGGTGCTCAACGGGAAGAAGACGCACCAGTTCGTCGCCGCGGGCATCGCCCGCACCTTCCAGAACA
>DVJK01000225.1 GCA_018716795.1 Candidatus Scatomorpha merdipullorum
TAATCGCCCGGCGCGGCGGTATAGGCCCGGATGTCCCTCAGCTCAAAGCGCGCCGAGAGCGCCGCGGCGAGCGCCGCTTCGCCCATGTCGGAGCGGTAGAGCGCGACGGAGCAGCGCTCCGGCAGCCGCTCGAGCAGCAGCCGCGCAAGCGCCTCGGTGGTCTGCTCCGCGGGCACGAGGTCGGCGATAAGCCCATGGCGGCGCAGCTCCGCCGCAGTGGCCCGGCCCACGCAGGCGGTTTTGACGCCGCCCAGCGCCCTGGCGTCGAGTCCCTTTCGAAGCAGCCGCTCGAAGTAGAGCCGCACTCCCTCCGCGCTCGTGAAAACCAGGCAGCCGCAGCCGGCCGGCGTCTCGTCCGCCGCCGGGAGAGGGGAGAGGACGAGCTCGCAGGCCGTGAAGGGCTCCGCGCCCAGACGGATGAGCTCGCGCGAGAGCTTCGCGTTCATGCGCCGCGTCCCCGTGAGGCCCACGCGCTTCCCGGCGAGCGGCAGGCCCTTGACCGGGCTGAGGTCGAGCGCGGCGGCCTCCCCTATGACAATCACTGCCGGCGGCGCGAAGCCCTCGGCGCGTTTCGCGATATCCGCAAGCGTGCCGCGCACGCAGCGCCGCTCCCCCGCGTTCCCCGCCGCGGCGACGGCGCAGGGCGTCTCCGCCGCCATGCCCGCGCGGACAAGGCTCTCCGCGATTTCGCGAAGCCGCCCGAGGCCCATGAGGACGCAGAGCGTGCCCGGAAAATCAGCGAGCGCGCCGAAATATTCCGGCAGCGCCTCGGAGTCCGCCGTCTGCGCCGTGATAACGGCGAAGCCTCGCGCGAGGCGGCGCTGCGTCACCGGTATTCCGCAGAGCGCAGGCACGGCCGCGGCGCTCGTGACGCCGGGTATGAGCTCGCAGGCGGCGCCCGCGGCGTTGAGCGCCTCAAGCTCCTCGCCGCCGCGCCCGAAGACCAGGGGATCCCCTCCCTTGAGGCGCACGACGCGCTTTCCCTCCGCGGCGAGGCGCAGAAGCGTTTCGATTATCTCGCCCTGCGCCGCCGAGGGCCGGCCCGCGCGCTTGCCCATGGCGATGAGCTCCGCCCCGGGCGGCGCCTCGCGAAGCAGCTCCGCGTCGATAAGCTCGTCGAAGACGACGGCGTCGCACGCGCGCAGCCGCTCGAGCCCCAGCAGCGTGATAAGCCCCGGCCCGGGCCCCGCGCCCACGAGGCTTACAAGCCCGCTCAAGCGCCGTCCCCGCCCAGCTCGGGCACTATGGAGAGCAGCGTCTCCTCGTCCGGCTCGCCGCCAGCGTCCAGACAGGCGTTGAACAGGAAGGCGAAGATCCTCGCCCTCCGCCGCTGATCGGGCACGGCCTCAATGACGCGCGGGCGGACCTCGGCCATGAAGTCCAGAATCTCCTCCACGCCCTCGGGCAGGCTCTCGGCGAACTCGCGGTTGAAGTGCGCCGCCGCCGTGGGGCTGGCCCCGCCGGTGCAGAAGCCGGCGCTGAGCCTCCCGCGCAGCGTCAGCGCGGGGAAGACGAAGCCGCACTCCTCCGGGCAGTCGACGACGTTGACGGGTATGCCCCTCTCGCGGCAGAGCGCGGCGACGCGGGAGTTGAGCGCTCGCTCGTCCGTCGCGGCGATGACGAGGTCGCGGCCCTCGACGTCGGCGTCCTCAAAGGGCCGGAACAGCAGCTTCACGCCCGGCGCGGAGATAAAGGCGGGCAGGAAGCGCCCGGCGACGGCGGTCAGCTCCGCCCCGTAGGGCCGGAGCCTTTCGCACTTGCGCAGCGCGACGGCGCCGCCTCCGACAATGAGCACATTTTTGCCCGAAAGCTCGATAAACATGGGGAAAAGCGCCATAAACTCACCTCAAACGTAATAATATTGCCAGCCCTCGTCCGTGGCCGCCCGGCGTATGGAGACGCCGAAGACCCTGTCGAGGGCGCCCGATTTGAAAACCTCGTCCGGCGCGCCCAGCGCGATAAGCCGGCCCTCGTCCATGAGCGCGAGGGCGTCCGCGCGCCGGAGCGCGAGGCAGAGGTCGTGCAGCACGAGGACGACCGCCCGCCCTTCGCCGGCGAGCCGCCGCGCCGTGTCCATGACCGCGAGCTGGTGCGCGATGTCCAGGAAGGCCGTGGGCTCGTCCATGAGAATGTTCGCCGTCTCCTGCGCGAGGGCCATCGCGAGGTAGGCCCGCTGCCTCTGTCCGCCGCTGAGCTCGGGGAGGGGAGCGTCCGCGATATCCAGCGCGCCGGCGAGCTCGAGCGCGCGCTCCGCCGCGGCGTAATCCATTTTTGAATAGCGCCTCGGCCAGCCGAGGTAGGGGAAGCGCCCGTGCAGCGCCATGCGCCGGACGCTTATGCTCGGCACGGGCCGGTCCTGCGGCATGTAGGCCGCGCGCCGCGCGATTTCGCCGCGGCTGAGCGTGCCGAGCTCGCCGCCGTCTATGTACACCTCGCCGCCGCTGCGCTCCGCCATGCCCAGCGCGGCCTTGAGAAGCGTGCTCTTGCCGCAGCCGTTCGGGCCGCAGAGGACGGTGACCCGCCCGGGCTCAAAGCGGAGGCTCACGCCCCTGACGACCTCGCCGGAGCGGTAGCCCGCGCGGAGGCTCCTGAGTTCAATCATGACGCCTGACCCTCCTTTGCCGGAGCAGCAGCCAGATGAAGAAGGGCCCGCCTATGAGCGCGAGCGTTATCCCCACCGGCAGCTCGTATGGCGCGAAGACAAGCCGCGAGGCCGTGTCGCAGAGCAGGAGCAGCGCCGCCCCGCCCAGGGCGCTCGCGGGCAGGAGAAGCCGCGCCTCGTCGCCCGTGAAGCGGCGGAGCATGTGCGGCGTGACGAGGCCGACGAAGCCCAGCAGCCCCGCGAAGCTCACCGCCGCGCCCGCCAGGGCCGCCGCCGCGGCCAGGAGCACGACCCGCGCCCGCCCGGCGCGGAGGCCCAGGCTCTCGGCCACGTCGCCGCCGAGCATGAGGACGTCGAGCTCGTTTGAAAGCGCGAAGGCCGCGGCGAGGCCAAGCGCCGTCACGAGCGCCGGCGCGGCCAGGCGCGCGAGCGTCAGGTTGGCGAGCGAGCCTATGCGGAAGTCGGAGTAGGCGTTGAGCGCGTCGGGCGCGAAGGTGACGACGGCGTCGACCAGGGCGGCGAGGATGTTGGACACGGCCACGCCGGCGAGGACGAGGGTTATCTTCGCCGCGCCCGTGCGCTCGGCCATGAGCAGGACGAGAAGCGCCGCGGCCATCGCGCCCGCGAAGGAGGCGAGGGGCACAAGCCAGAGCGCCGAGGGAGCCAGGGCGCAGCAGAGCGCCGCGGCGAGGCCCGCCCCGGCGTTTACGCCTATCGTGCCCGGCGAGGCGAGCGGGTTTGCCAGCACGCTCTGGGTTATCGCGCCGGAGACGGCGAGCGCCGCCCCGGCCAGTATGCAGCCGAGCGCCCTGGGCAGGCGCGCGTAGAGCACAATCCGCGCCGCGGCGGAGCCGTCGTCCCCGCGGACGAGGGCGGCGATTATTTCGGCGGGCGTCACGCGCTCCGCGCCCAGCGAGAGGGCGAGGACGGCGGCGAGCGCCGCGAGCGCCGCGAGGGCGGCGAAGAGATATGCGTTATTGCGGGTAGAGTATCCCGGCGAGCTTTTCATAGGCGAACCCCCAGCGGGCGTTGGGCTTGAGATTGTAGAGCTCGTGCTCGAGCGTGTAAAAGCGGCCCTCGCGCACGGCCCGGAGCCCGCCCCAGGCCGGATTGGAGAGCAGCGTGCGCTCCAGCGTCTCGCGCGCGTCCGCGGGCTCGGAGCCCTGGAGCACGCAGAAGATATAGTCCGGCTCCGCGGCGATGATACGCTCGAGGCTCAGATTTTCGAGCAGGGCCGCGTCGGAGTCGGCGATGTTGCGGCAGCCGAGGCCGGCGAGCATCTCGCCGAGGACGTTGTCCTCGCTGCCCTTGACCTTGCAGCTCACGCCCGTGGCGCGTATCACGAGCACGCTGGGCGCGGAGCCGTCCGAGCGGGCGACGGCGGCCTCGATCTCCTCGCGGACGTCCAGGCCGTATTTCTGATAGTTCTCCCTCTCGCCGGTGAGCTGCGTGCAGATGTCGAGCATGTTGAGATAGTCCTCGAAGCCCTGCACGTCGAAGCAGGCGACGGGTATCCCCGCGCTCTCGAGCGTGGGCAGGAGCTCGAGGTCGGCGGCGGTGTTCGCGCTGGCGAGGACGAAGTCCGGATTGGCGGCCAGCAGGGCCTCCAGGCTCGGCTCCTTGACCGCGCCGAGGTTCGCGACCTCTTCGCCGAGGCCGAGCTCAAAGCTCGTCCAGGCGTCCGCCGCCGCGGCGCAGAGCGTGTCCCGCCCTCCGGCGAGACACCAGACGTCCGCGAAGGAGCCTATGAGCGCCGCCGCGCGCTCCGGCCTCGCCGGGGCCTCGACCCTGCGGCCGAGGTCGTCCGTGAACACGAAGGTATCGCCCTCCGCGCCCTCGCCGCCGCCGGAGCAGGCGGAGAGCAGCAGCGCGGATATCAGTATAAGGCAGACGCGCCTGAGCTTCATCCTCTTCACCTCGCCCCATTATACCCCGCGCCGGCCCCGCGCGCAAGCCGCCGCGCCGAAGCAGGGGCGGGCCGCGCCCGCAAAACGCTTTCAGACATGCCAAGGCCGGCCGGCTTTCGCCGGCCGGCCGAGATTGGCCTCAGGCCGCGGAATACTCCCCGCGCAGCAGGATTTCGCCCTGTCCGGAGAGGAGCGTGTCCCTCCCGGCGCAGAGGTAGAGGTGGTTCACGCTCAGGGCCTCGCCCGCGCTGAGGACGCCTCCGGCCGTGAGGTCGACAAGCTCGCCGTCCGCGTAGGCCCCGCCGGAGAGGCACATGAGCTCCGTCCCGACGGAGAGGCGGAGCGCCCCTGCGGAGAGCTCCTCGCCCACAAAGCCGCCCGAGGCGGCGGACGCGCCGCCCAGGGCCTCCTCTATGGCCTCGTCTATCTCGCGCTGCAGCCTCGGCTCGAGCTCGTCCGTGAGATAGCTCATGGCGACAAGCGGATCCGACTCGGTCCCGGCGCTGGAAGCGGCCCAGACGCCCGCGCCCGCGAGCCCGAGGGCGAAGACAAGGACCAGCGCGATTATAAGCTTCTTCTTCATTCTATGTACCTCCGTGCACCGTGCGGGTGGAGACCCGCACGATTTTGTCTCATTTGTGCGGCCTATTGCGCAAGGCCGAAGCTGACGGCTATCGCGCCGTTGACGCGGGCCATCGTCGGGGCGTCGAGCGCGCCCATGCGCTCGCGCAGCCGGGATTTGTCCAGCGTGCGTATCTGCTCGAGCAGCACGACGCTGTCGCGGTTGAGCCCGAAGCCGCCCGCGCCGAGCTCGATATGCGTCGGCAGCCGGGCCTTGCCGGTCTGCGAGGTTATCGCCGCGGCGATGACCGTCGGGCTGTGCCGGTTGCCGGTGTCGTTCTGAACTATGAGCACGGGGCGGAGCCCGCCCTGCTCGCTGCCCACGACGGGGCTGAGGTCCGCGTAATATATGTCCCCGCGGTGTACGGGGCCGGTGTGCAGCATTGAGTACCACCCTTTCAGTAAAGGTGCCCGTTCATATAATATGTACTCCCGGGCGACGGCGTGCCGTCGGTACTATTATCGCGCGCTTTGCCGCGCTTTATTCATTGAGGTACACCCTCGGCACCCTCGGGCTCACGGCGCAGAGCAGCTCATAGGCTATCGTATCCGCGCCCGCCGCCAGCTCGCAGGCCGTGGGCGAGTCGCCGAAGACCGTGACCACGTCGCCTATCCGCACGCCGGGCATATCCGTCACGTCTATCATGCACATGTCCATGCAGATACGCCCCACCTGCCTCGCGCGGCGCCCGTTGAGAGAGACGGAAAAGCGGCCGGAAAGGCTCCTGTGCAGCCCGTCTGCATAGCCTATCGGGATGACCGCGAGCGTCATGTCCCGCTCGCAGGTGAAGATGCGCCCGTAGCTTATCGTGTCTCCCGCGCGGTGCCGCGTGAGCTCCGCCACGCGCGTCTTGACGCTCATGACCGGCTTTAAGTCCATCCCGCCGCGCTCCGCGCCCGGGTAGAGCCCGTAGAGCAGCAGCCCCGGCCTCACCATGTCGAGCGCCGTCTGACGGAAGTTGACAACGGCGCCGCTGTTCGCGCAATGCCTGAGCGGGAAGCGCAGCCCGGAGCCCTCCTCCAGGGCCTCGACCGCCCTCTCGAAGCGCCCGAACTGGCGGAGCGTGAAGTCCTCCTCCGGCTCGTCCGCGACGGCGAAGTGCGTGAAGACGCCCGTCCACTCCAGATGCGGGAGCCTCAGCGCCTCAAGCGCCTCGGCCATACCGACCGGGGAGGAGACGTCAAAGCCCGTGCGGCCCATGCCCGTCTCGAGCTTGAGGTGGCAGCGAAGCCGCCTTCCGGAGCCGGAGAGCCGCAGGCTCATGGCCCGCGCCGCCTCGATGTCGCCTATGGCCTGCTCGCAGCCGAGCGCGGCGAGGTTGACGGCCAGGAAGCCCGGGCTCGGCGCGAGGATGAGTATGTCCGTCCCAATCCCCGCCTCGCGCAGCTCCAGCGCCTCCTCATAGCAGGAGACGGCCAGATACTCCGCGCCCAGCGAGGCGAGCCTCTGCGCCACGGGCACGGCCCCGTGCCCGTAGGAATTCGCCTTGCACAGCCCGGCGAAGCGGCAGCCCGCGGGCAGTATGCGGCGGATTTCACGGTAATTCTCGTCCAGCCTGGCGAAGTCTATCTCCGCCCAGGTGCGTTTGTCCTCATGTGCCATGGGAAATTGAAAACTCCTTTATCTCACACACGGCGGCGCTCTCGCCCGAGAGCGTGAACTCCGCCGAGACCGGCAGCATATCCTCGCCGAACGCCACGGTGACGCCCAGCTCGTCGTCCACGTCGAGGGAGACGAGCGTTTGATCTCCCTCCGACCAGCTCAAAACCGCCTGAGCGCCCTCGAGCGCCTCGAGAAGCGCCGGCAGCGCCGTCAGGGGCGTAAGCCCCTCCGGAACGGGGCATGACAGCACGAGGCCGGAAAACTCCAGCTCGCCCTCCCCGCCCGAGCACCGGGCCGAAACTCCCGCGAGCTCCGCCGGCTCAAGCACCTCCAGCGTATACTCCCCGCCGGAGCCCGCGCAGCTGAGCGTATACTCCGCGTACCTCCCGCCGAGCGTGGACGAGACCTCCGCCGTCACGGCGGCCTCCGCTCCCTCGGCGAGGGCGTCCCTTATTCCGGCGAGGGCCTTCTCGCCCTCCGGCGCGCCGCAGGCCGCAAGCGCGAGCGCCATTGCGGCGGAAATGAGAGCCAAAACGGCTCTGCGCATGGCAATCTACTCCTCCATAATGAGTTTCATCGCCTCGGGGAGGAAGTCAATCACATCGGTTACCGTCATGCCATACTCGCCCCTCGCCTCCGCGGCCAGGTCGCCGGCCAGCCCGTGCAGAAAAACGGCCAGCGGCACGGCCTTCTCCGGCTGGAACTGGCAGAGCAGCGCGCCCATAATCCCCGTGAGCGCGTCTCCGCTGCCGCCCCGGGCCAGACCGGGGTTGCCGGTTTGGTTTACATAATATGTACCATCCGGGAAGGCGGCAACGGTGTCCGCGCCCTTGAGCACCAGGATGCAGCGGTGTTCGACGGCGTAGCGGCAGGCGGCCTCCGGCCTGGAGGGCGAGATTTCGCAGCCCAGGCAGTGCCTGAATTCGCCCTCGTGCGGCGTGAGCACGGCGGGCCTTTCAAGCCCGGCGAGGTAATCCGGCCTGAGCTTCGAAAGCGCCCAGAGCGCGTCCGCGTCGAGCACGAGCTGCGCGCCGTACTTTTTGCCCAGCGAGGACAGAAGCCTGACCGCGCCGTCCGCCCGTCCGAGGCCCGGGCCCGCGGCGATTACATCACAGCGCGCGGCGGCGGCGTCAAACTGCGGCGTGGTCAGCCCGGTTACGCAGCCGTTCATCAGCGCGTTCGAGGGGAGGGGGAGCACCATGGCCTCGTCGTTTTTGACCGCGGCAATCTGATATATGCTCTGCGGCACGGCCAGATATACAAGCCCCGCTCCGGCGCGCACGGCCGCGCGGGAGGCGAGCGTGGGCGCCCCTGAAAAGCCGGTGCTGCCGCCCACGATGAGCAGCCGGCCGTAGTCCCGCTTCGAGCTCTCGCGCGCCCTCCGGGGCAGGAGCATAGGCGCGGCGGCCCTTATCGCTGTTTTGTCCATAGTTAGGTATTATACAATGTTTATTTTTGTTCGTCAATTCATTTGACTTCCGTCCGGCGATGTGATATAAGTATATGACGTTGATACCATTTAATGCTGAGAACGGGAAAATGCCAGGGTAAAGCGCAGCAGAGAAGGGGGGCCGCCGGCTGAGAGCCTTCCGCGCGGGCAGCTGGCTGTTCGCCCGGGAGCGCCCGGCCAATCACCGGCGGGTTCGGCCCGTTAAAGCCGAGAGAGCGCGGCGAAATTCGCCGAACAAGGGTGGTACCGCGGAAGCAAGCCTTTCGTCCCAAACGAGGACGAAGGGCGTATTTTTTTGCCCGGGCCGCCGCGGCTCTGAGGAGAGGCCGGTAAGGAAAGATACAACTTTGTCAGGAGGCACAGTATGAAGGAACAACTTGAAAAGCTTGCTTCGGAGTCCCTGTCCGCTGTCGCGGCGGCGGGGGATACGGCGGCGCTGGACGCGCTGCGCGTCAAATACCTAGGCAAGAAGGGCGAGCTGACGGCCATCTTGAAGCAGATGGGCAAGCTCTCCGCGGAGGAGCGGCCGGTCATGGGCCAGCTCGCCAACAGCGTGCGCGCGAAGCTCGAGGCCGCCTTTGAGGAGCGCCGCGCCGAACTTGAGGAGGCCGCGCTTGAGGCCAGGCTCGAGGCCGAAGCCCTCGACGTCACCCTGCCCGGCAGGCGCGTGAAGGGTGGGCGCCGCCACCCGATGGACATCGTGATTGACGAGCTCAAGGACATCTTCATCGGCATGGGCTTCGAGGTCGACGACGGTCCCGAGGTCGAGGAGAGCGTCTATAACTTCGACCGCCTCAACACCGACGAGGGCCACCCCGCCCGCGAGTGGACCGACACCTTCTATCTCGACGAGGAGAGCCGCACCCTCCTGCGCACCCAGACCAGCAACATGGAGCCGCGCATCATGGAGACGCGCGAGCTGCCCATACGCGCCGCCGTCTTCGGCCGCTGCTACCGCAAGGACGAGGTTGACGCCACCCACAGCCCCATGTTCCACCAGATGGAGGGCGTGGTCG
>DVJK01000226.1 GCA_018716795.1 Candidatus Scatomorpha merdipullorum
GCCGTCGGCGTCGCGCAGGGTGAACGGGGCCTCGACCGTGCGAGTGGCGTCGAGGTCCATGAGCTCCACCTCGACGTAGACGCGGTCGATGGTCTCGAGGACGCTCTGCGGGCCGCTTACCGTGATGCTCCGCGGCTCATACTCTATGTCGCCGAGCATATAGCCCTCGGCGACCGAGCCGGTGAAGGCCGCGTCGACCGGGACAATCTTGTCGTCCATGCGCGTGACCTGGAAGCTTATCGTGGAGGGCGAGGACCTCACGACGCGCACGGCGGAGGCGTCCACCCCGTCGGGATAGACGAGGTTATAGCTCTGCGTGGAGTTGCTGGTGGAGTTGAAGCGCGAGACGTCAATGACGGCCTGCACGTCGGAGGCCGCGAGGCTTCCTATATTCAGCCGGGTGCCGCGCACGGTGACGTCCACGGTGCGGGTGCTCACGTCGGTGATGACGAGCCCGCGCGTGGCCTGCAGGTCCTCCTCGCCGGCGAAGACCACCTGCACGCCGGAGAGCGTGACGTCAATCTCCTCCTCCTGCGTCGCGGTCATGTACAGCCAGATGGCCAGCGCGGCGACGAGGGAGATAACGGCCCAGAATATGTTATTGTTAAAGAGCTTACTTACCTTCTTCTTTGTCATTCTTCTTCACCTTGAGGCCCTTCACCGAGTCGACGAGTCCGAGTATGCCGCGCCGCTTCACGGGCGCCTCCGTGTCCGGCATGAGCTCGGCGCGGAGGATTTTGCCGAAGGTATCCGGCGTCAGGTGCCGCTTGAGCATGCCGTCCATGGCCACGGAGATGGAGCCCGTCTCCTCGCTCACGATGGCGACGACGGCGTCGGAGTGCTCGCTCATGCCTATGCCGGCGCGGTGCCGCATGCCGAGGTCGGAGCTCAGCGAGGCGTTGTTCGAAAGCGGCAGCATGCAGCCCGCCGCGGCCAGGCGCCCGTCGCGCATTATGACCGCGCCGTCGTGCAGCGGGGAATTGACGAAAAAGATGTTGCGCAGCAGCTCGCTCGAGACCTCGGCGTTCACGACCGTGCCGGTCGCAATCTGGTCGTTCAGGGAGCTTGTCCGCTCGAAAACTATGAGCGCGCCCGTCCTGGATTCGGACATGCTCGCGCAGGCGAGGACGGTCTGGTTTATGACCGACTCCATCGTCGCGGGCGCGCCGGGCGCGCCGAAGAAGTACGCGAACTTGCCGGAGCCCATGCGCTCGAGCAGGCGGCGTATCTCGGGCTGGAATATCACGACGATGGCGATGAGGCCGAGCTCGACGATGCGGCGCATGAGGCTGTTCACCATCTTGAGCCGCGCGATGTCAGAAACGACCAGCGCCAGCAGTATGAACACGATGCCGCGCGCGAGCCGGTTGGCGTTCGTGCGGCGTATGAGGCCGATGCAGACGTATATGAGCACGGCCACAATCAGCACGTCGACTATGTCCGCCAGGCTCATCGTCCTCAGATATTTGAAGGAATCGGAGAAGTAATCGGTAAATCCCATGGCATCCACCCGTCAAAACACACCCCGTCCGAACGGGGCGCATGTCAATTCATGATATTATATATCATCCGCGGCAAAAGTGCAACTGCGATTTTGCCCCTGCCCCTCCCCGCAGGGGCCCGGGGCTTGACAAAAGTACGAGTTCGGACTATAATATAGATAGTCCGAATCGGGACTAATGGAGGTATCTATGCAGAGAGAAAACGAAGCCCGCCTCGAGCTCCGGCGCTGGTATGCGCTCTGGCACGAGGCCGAGGCCATGTACGCCGGCTGGGCGCACGAGCACGGCGTCTCGCTCAACGCGCTGATGCTGCTCTGCGCGCTTGTGGACGAGCCGGAGAGCAGCCAGAGCTCGCTTGCGCGCGAGCTCTCCATGCCCAAGCAGACGGTGAACACCATCCTGAAGGACTTCGCCCGCCGCGGGTACGCCGAGCTGCGCCCCGACGAGGAGGACCGGAGGAATAAGCGCGTGGAGCTGAGCGCCGCGGGCCGGGAATACGCCCTCGCCCTCACCGAGGCGCTGCACAAGCGGGAGCTCGATATCATGGAGCGCATGGGCTTTGACAGGATAAAGGCCCTGAACGACGCGCAGGAGCTCTTCAACGCGCTGTTCAAGGAGGGCGGACATGGGCGTTAAACGCGAATTTTTCCGCTGCGTCCTGCCGAGCACGGCGGCCTTCGCGCTCGCGGGCGTATACGCCATCGTCGACGGCTACTTTGTGGGCAACACCCTGGGCGACAACGGTCTCGCCGCGATAAACCTCGCCTACCCCGTCACGGCCTTCATCCAGGCCGCGGGCACCGGTATAGGGCTCGCCGGCGCGATACGCTTCGCCATTCTGCGCGGCCAGGGCCGCGAGCGCGAGGGCGCGGGCTGCATGAGCCTCGCCTTTTTGCTGCTTGCCGCGGCGGCCCTGCTGCTGACCGCCGCCGCGCTCGGCTTCACCGCGCCGCTGCTCGGGCTGCTGGGCTCTCGCGGCGAGGTTGCGCCGCTGGCCGAGGAGTATCTGCGGGTCATAGCCGTCGGGGCAATCTTCCAGGTCTTCGCGACGGGGCTCGTGCCCTTCATACGCAACCTCGGCGGGGCCTCCTTCGCGATGTGGACGATGATAGCCGGCTTCCTCACGAACGTCGCGCTCGACTATCTGCTGGTCTGGGTCAGGCCCTTCGGCATGGCCGGGGCGGCCTGGGCGACGGTCATAGGGCAGGGCGTCACGGCGCTCATGTCGGCGGCGTGGCTGGCGGCGAAGCGCGTCCGGCTCGCCCGGCCCGGCGGAGGCGTCGGGCCCACGCTCGTCCTGGCCGTCGCGCCCTTCGGGCTCACCTTCTCGCCGCAGATTACGGTTGTGCTCATGAACCGCGCGCTCATGGAGTACGGCGGCGGGCTGGCCGTCGCGGTGTACAGCTGCATCGTGTACATAACCGTCATAATCTATCTCCTCTTCCAGGGCGTCGGCGACGGGAGCCAGCCGCTGGTGAGCCGGTATTTCGGCGAGGGCAGGCGCGCGGAGCTCGACGAATCGCGCCGCCTGGCCTACATCTCCGCCGCGGCGGTCGCGGTCGTGAGCATGGCGGCGGTCTACCTCTGCCGAGGGCTGGTCGGCCCGCTCTTCGGCACCTCCGAGGCCGCCGCGGCCGAGGCGGCGAGGCTCTTCCCGCTGTTCCTCGCGCCGCTGCCCCTGCTGGCCTACACGCGCGTCACCACCTCGAACCTCTACGCCACGGAGAAGGCCGGGGCCTCGTACCTGCTCGTGTACGCCGAGCCCGTCCTGACTCTGGCGCTGCTGCTCGCGCTCCCGGGCCCGCTGGGCCTCGGCCTGGACGGGGTCTGGCTCGCCGTGCCCGCGGCCCAGGCGCTGAACTGGGCAATAAGCCTCGCGGTCAAGCACGCGGTTAAATAACGCCGGAAGCGTGAAGCGCCCTCTTTCGAGGGCGCTTTTTTGCTGTCCGCCGCAGGGGGCCGAGGGCCCGGCGCCCTATCCGGCGCGGAGGCAGCGGGCGAGGATTCCGGCGGCCGTTTTGACTTCCTGCGGCGTGTTGAAGGGCGAGACGCTGAAGCGGACGGTGCCGCTTTCGAGGGTTCCGGCGCCCTCGTGGGCGAGAGGGGCGCAGTGCAGGCCCGCGCGTGTGCAGACGCCCCGCCGGGCGAGTGCCTCGGCGAGCTCCTCGCAGCCCATCGCGCCGCTTCGGACGGAGAGGACGCCCGCCTGGGC
>DVJK01000227.1 GCA_018716795.1 Candidatus Scatomorpha merdipullorum
TCGGCGTCCTCCGGCGGCAGGCCGGAGAGCATGTTGTTCACGATTGCGGCGACGTAGGCGCCGTAGCGCGCGACGAAGAAGTCTATCGCTCCGCCGTCGCCGCGCCTGAGCGCCGCGAGCGCCCTCGCTTCATTCTCCAAACGGCAAACCTCCCTTCGGAAAGCCGGCTTTCGTCTATATAGTCGCGCCAAAACCGGCTACGGGTGCAAAAAACGCCCCGCAAAAGCTGCGGGGCGTCATGGGGACTTCTCAGTCGTATTCGCAGATGAAGCCTATATGTCCGGAGTATATCGCCGGGTAGAGGGCGGCGGGGTCGTTGCGCGAGTCGTTGTAGAGCCAGAGCGAGCCGGTCTTCATGAGCAGTCCGTAGCTCTCGACGGTGCCGTCCGTGTCGAAATTCGAGGGCTCGCCCGGGGCCCAGGCGTAGTAGCCCGGGGAGTTGTCCACCCAGTAGAAGTTCCCGTCGCGGCGGTAGAAGCCTATCCAGAGGAAGTCGAGGCCCTCCGCCTCCGCGAGGGAGGCAATATACTCAAGCTCGTCCTCATCGTCTATGACGGCGAGGTGCCCGCCCATTTCGCGGCAGAGCTGTTCGGCCTCGGTCCAGCTGTAATCTCCCGTGACTATCTCATACTCCGAGCCGGCGGGCGCGGCGGGCGCGGAGGGGCTGGGCGAGGGCGTCGGCTCCGGCGTGGAGGAGGGCGTCGGCTCCGGCGTTTCGGTCGGCGTGACGGCCGCGCTCTCCTGCGCCCAGCCGGGCGCGAGGGTCGGGCTCGGCGGGGTCACGTTCTCGGCGGGATAGACGCGCGGCAGCACGAAGTTCATTATGACCGCCGCGGCCGCGGCGAGCGCGCAGATGAGCACAACGAACCAAAGCGTGCTCCGATTCCGCTTTTCCTCTCCGTCCGGACTGTTCGGCCCATCGGGCGCGGGCGGCTCCGGCGGCCCGTCTCCGGGCCCGGCAGGGGCCTCCGGAGCGGGCTCCGGCTTCGAATCAGTCTCGGGCTCCGGCCAGACGGTGTCCGGGTCCGGCAGAGGCTCCAGCTCCGGCAGGGGCTCGAGGAAGGGCGCGGGTATGGGCGCGGGCTCCGGCTCCGGCTCCGCCTCGGGCTCGGCGGGCTCGGGAACCGGCTCCGGGACGGGCTCCGGCTCCGGCTCCGGCTCGGGTTCCGGCTCGGCCGCGGCCTCGTCGGCGGAGTATGAGGCGAGGATGCCGGCCATTGTGCGCTCAACCTCGCTGAGCTCGCGCTCCGGCTTGCCGAACATGGCGCGCGCGGCGGCGTCGCCCTCGCCGACGCAGCTTTCAAGCGCCATGGAGAGCTCGACCGTGTCGGAATAGCGGCGGTCGTCCTCGAAGCTCAGGGCCTTTTTAAGCACCTCGCCGAGCTTTTCCCCGGCTATTGTGGGGATGGGCACGGTTTCGCCGTTCATGCGGCGGCGCAGTGCGGAGGCGCGCTGCGTGTTCGTCATCTCCGAGGCGGCGCAGGCGAAGAAGGGAAGCCTCCCGCGCGTGACGCCCGCGTAGAGCAGCAGGCCCACGGAGTATACGTCCGCGCGCGCGTCGCCGGCGCCCGCCCAGAAGAGCTCGGGCGCCATATATTCCAGCTCGTCCGTCGTCCACTCGCCCGGCGCGTGCTCGGCGCGGCCGCCCAGCCAGGGCGAGCCGTCGGCGGACATGAAGATGTTCTCGGGGTGGATGTTCCCGTGGCCGCCCGCGAAGGCGGCGGCCTGGCCGCAGACGGCCCGCGCGAGCGTTATAAGCTCCTCGCGGCCCAGCGTGCCTATGTCCGTGCCCAGCATCCTTCTCTGGGCGGGTCCGTTGTTTGCCGCCATAAATCCAGCTCCCTCTTCGTGAGTTCAGTCGGTCATTTCCCTTATGAGCGCCTCTATGCGCTCCGTCCACCTGCGCAGCTCGCGGTTCGGGCGGCCCTCCGCCGATTTCGCCGCGGCAAGCAGGCGCTCTGCCGCTTTGACGAGCGCGGCGAAGAACTTGTTCCGCTTCGCGCCCTCGCGAGCTTGGGGCACGCCCTCGGTGAGCTTCACGAACTCACCCGCGGCGAGGTCGTAAACCGTGCCGGAGTAGGGCGCCATGGCCTCGTATCCCAGCTCCGACTTGAGCGCCGCGGCGAAGGCGTCGCAGACGCCGTCCTCGCCGTGGTTGACGAACACCTGAGCCGGCCTCTGCCCGGTAAAGCCGCGCATCCAGGCGAGCAGGCCGCCGCGGTCGGCGTGGCCGGAGACGCCCGGGAGGACCGTTATCTCCGCGCGGACGGCTATCGTCTCGCCGAAGAGCTTGACCTCCTTCGCGCCGTCGTTGAGCAGGCGGCCCAGCGTGCCCTCGGCCTGGTAGCCGACGAAGAGCACAAGGGACTCCCTCCGCCAGAGGTTGTGCTTCAGGTGGTGGCGTATCCGGCCCGCGTCGCACATGCCGGAGGCGGAGATTATCACCTTCGGCTCGGGATTTTCGTTTATTGCGCGCGACTCGTCCGCGCTGACGCTGACCTCGAGGCCGTCGAAGGCCAGCGGGTTCACGCCGCGCGCGAGCACGGCGCGCGCCTCGTCGTCCAAAAACGACGTGTCGCACTGCAAAAACACGCTCGTGGCCTCCACGGCCAGCGGGCTGTCGACATAGACCTTGAAGCCCGGGTGCCCGTGGACGAGGCCGCGCTCCTTTATCTCGCGGATGAAGTACAGCATCTCCTGTGTGCGGCCCACGGCGAAGGAGGGTATCACGACGTTGCCGCCGCGGTCGAGCGTGCGCTGGATGACCGCCGCGAGCTCGGAGACATAGTCCGTGCGCGCCTTCTCGTGCAGCCGGTCGCCGTAGGTGCTCTCGACGACGACGTAGTCCGCGCCGGAGACGCGCTCGGGGTCGCGGAGTATGGGCTGGTGCAGGTTGCCGACGTCGCCGGAGAAGACTATCTTCTGCCCTGCGCCGCCCTCGCTCAGCCAGACCTCGATGCAGGCCGAGCCCAGCAGATGGCCCACGTCGGTAAAGCGCACGGCCACGCCCTCGGCGACCTGGATCACCTCGCCGTAGGAGCAGGGGCGCAGGTTCTTCACCAGCGCGACGACGTCCTCGGTGTCATAGAGCGGCTCGACCGCCGCGCCGCCCGCGCGCCGGGCCTTGCGGGCCTTGTACTCGGCCTCGCTCATCTGGATGTGCGCGCTGTCGCGCAGCATTATGTCCGCCAGCGAGCAGGTGGCGGCGGTGGCGTAGACCGGCCCCGCGAAGCCGTTTTTCGCGAGGAGCGGCAGCAGGCCGCTGTGGTCGATGTGCGCGTGGGTCAGCAGGGCGAAGTCGACCGCGCCGGGCGCGACCGGCAGGCGCTGGTTCACAAACATGTCGCGCCCCTGCTCCATGCCGCAGTCGACGATAAACCGTGTCGCGCCGCACTCTATGTAGGTGCAGCTCCCCGTGACCTCATGCGCCGCGCCGAGGAAGGTGATAGTCATGGCTGCCTCCTTTCCGAGGATGGTGGTATAAAATTCAATCCGTGAGCCGCCGGGGCTTTCGCCGTGAATCCCCGCGCCCGCCGTCTTGCCTCCCCTGCAAGGGGAGGTGGCCGAGCGGAGCGAGGTCGGAGGGGTTGCTCCGGG
>DVJK01000021.1 GCA_018716795.1 Candidatus Scatomorpha merdipullorum
GTAGTCCGCGCCGGAGACATAGTGCGCCACGTCCTCGAAGAGCAGCGCGTAGTCATAGCTCCCGTCGGCCTGCAGCACCTCGGAGTTGAGCGGCGTGTGCATGACTATGTCTCCCGCGAGTGTGAGCGTTACCACGCTGGGCTCAGCCGTCGGCTCCGGCGTGGGTTCAGGCGTCGCCTCAGGCGAGGACGAAGGGCTAAGCTCCGGCGCCAAGGGCGCGGGCAGACTCCCGCCCGGCCCCTCCCCGCAGGCTGCGAGACCGAAAAGAAGGCAGGGTATAAGCAAAATTGCGGCAAAACGTCTCATAATATCTCCCTTAAACGTTCCTTATTATCCCGTTCAGGCCCCGCTTCGCACCGGCGGCGCGAGAGGGCCGAATATGCGCTCGCAATCGGCTAGAGCCCGACACAGGTCGTCGTAGAGCTTGGGCGTGATAATCCCGCCGCGGTCGTCGCCGCTCTCGTAATCGGCTATGGCGGCTGGGATGTCCCAAAGCTGACGCTGCCAGCCCGGATCGGGGCAGTCGTAATTGGCGAGGTTCACCATCATAATTGGCACGTAGGAGCAGCCGCTTATCACTGTCTCTCCCGTCGCGGGCTGCTTCGTAATCTCCAGCCTGACCATGGCGGTGAGATAGGTGTAGTCTGACTTCATCGTCGAAAGCAGGTTACCAAGGCAGTAGCAGAGGAAGCCCGTGCGCGTCGTGCCGTCGCCGTTGGGTACTTCCCTGAGCTCCATGGGCTGCGGCACGTGCGGGTGCCCGCCTATGACCAAATCCGCGCCCTGCTCGAAGAGGAAGTCCGCCACCCGCTCCTGATTGGCGCTCGGCTCTGTCTGATACTCCGCGCCCCAGTGGATGCTCACGGCGATTATGTCCGTGCCCAGCGCGCGGGCCGCGGCCATGTCGGCGGCGAGCTTGTCATAGTCCGGGCTGACATAGTTGCTCATGTAGGAGGTGTTGAAAAGGTTGACGGCGTAGGGGAAGTTGTATATCGGTATGCCGTTGGTGCCATAGCTGTAATCGAGGAAGGCGAAGGACACGCCGTTTATCTCCCTTAGCAATATGCCGTTGTTTTCGTCGTACTCCGCCTGGGTGCGGTAGGTGCCGACGTGGTCGAGGCCGACGGAATCGAGGACGTCGAGAGTCCGGATAAGCCCGGACTGGTGTCCGTCCAGCGCGTGGTTGCTGGCGGTGTTTATAAGGTCGAAGCCGACATCCCTGAGCGAAACAGCAAGCTCGTCGGGCGAGGTGAAAAGCGGGTAGCTCTGGATTTTGCCGCCGGTGAGGGCGCTCTCGAGGCAGCAGAGCGAGTAGTCCGAGCGGGAGATATAGGGCTCCACGTCCGCGAAAAAGCGCGTGTAGTCATAGCTGCCGTCGGGAAGCCGCGCCTCTGTGTTGAGGCCCTCGTGCATGACGAGGTCGCCGGCGAGCGTGAGCGTGACCGTAAGAGGCTCCGGCGTCGGCGTGGGCGCAGGCGCGGCGGCTGCGGCCGATGGGGCAACCGGCCCCGGCAGTGCGGCCGTGGGCGCTTCTCCGCAGGAGGCCAGGGCAAATATTAAGCTAATGCAGAGCAGCAGCGCTCCCGCTCGTTTCATCACTTTTCACCCCTCAGCTTTATGAGCTGGTCGCGGAGGACGGCGGCGTACTCGAACTCGAGCATCTTGGCCGCCTCCTTCATCTTCTTCTCGAGCTTGGCTATCTCCTCGCGGCGCTCGCTCTCCGTCATCTTCACGCCGTCCTTCCGGCGGGAGGACTTCTCCGCCTCGGGCGAGAGCTCGATTATATCGCGCACGTCCTTTTTGATGGTGCGCGGGACGATGCCGTGCGCCTTGTTGAAGGCGTCCTGCTTGGCGCGGCGGCGCTCGGTCTCGTCTATGGCGGCGCGCATACTGGGCGTCACCGTGTCGGCGTACATCACGACAGTGCCCTCGGCGTTGCGCGCGGCGCGGCCTATGGTCTGGATAAGGCTTGTCTCGCTTCTGAGGAAGCCCTCCTTGTCAGCGTCGAGTATGGCTACGAGGCTGACCTCCGGCAAGTCCAGACCCTCGCGCAGGAGGTTGATGCCGACGAGCGCGTCGAATTCGCCGAGGCGCAGGTCGCGGATTATCTCCATGCGCTCTATCGCGCCGATGTCGTGGTGCATATATCGGCAGCGGATGCCCGCGTTGGTGAGGTAGGCGCTGAGGTCCTCGGCCATCTTCTTGGTGAGCGTGGTGACAAGCGTGCGCTCGTTCTTCGCGATACGGGCCTTTATCTCGTCTATGAGGTCGTCAATCTGCCCCTCAACCGGCCGCACCTCGACCTTGGGGTCGAGCAGGCCGGTCGGGCGGATAATCTGCTCGACAATCTGCCCCGAGCGCGTGCGCTCATACTCGCCGGGCGTCGCGGAGACGTACACCACCTGGCCTATGCGCTGCTGGAACTCCTCAAACTTGAGCGGGCGGTTGTCAAAGGCGCTCGGCAGGCGGAAGCCGTACTCCACCAGCGACTCCTTCCTCGCGCGGTCGCCGCGGTACATGGCGCGCACCTGCGGAAGCGTGACGTGGCTCTCGTCGATG
>DVJK01000228.1 GCA_018716795.1 Candidatus Scatomorpha merdipullorum
CGAAAAAACGCCTTTTGAGCGCCTGAAAAAAGCTGCTCAAAAGGCGTTATTTTCGTGAAAAACACGCTCAAAACGCGTTCAAAAGCGTGAAAAACACGTGAAAAACACGCTCAAAATGAGCGCGAAAATACCCCTGTCAGGTCATTTTTTCCTGCTTCACCTTGTGATCTATGACGTGCCGGCCCGCGAGCTCTGCGCGCACCTCGTCCGGAGTAATCCCCAGCTCGGCCATGAGGACGAGCGCGTGGTAGGCCAAATCGGCGAGCTCGTAGACCGTCTCGCGCCTGTCGCGCGCGTGGGCCGCGATAATGACCTCGGTGCTCTCCTCCCCGACCTTCTTGAGTATCTTGTCAAGGCCCTTTTCGAAGAGATAGCTCGTGTAGCTGCCCTCCGGCTTCGTGGCCCTGCGGTCGAGAAGGAGCTCATAGAGCCCGTCTATTGAGAACTTTTCCGGCTCGTTTTCCGGCAATATCTCGTTAAAGAAGCAGCTTTCCGCACCCGTATGGCAGGCAGGGCCGAGCTTGTGCACCTTTACCTCGAGCGTATCGAAGTCGCAGTCAGCGGTTATGCTCACGACCTGCTGGCGGTTGCCGCTGGTCTCGCCCTTGCGCCAGAGCTCTTTGCGGCTGCGGCTCCAGAAGCAGGTGTAGCCCTCGCGGATCGTTATCTCAAGGCTCTCGCGGTTCATCCAGGCGACCATAAGCAGCTTGCCGCCGTCCGCGTCAATGACGACGGCGGGGATAAGCCCCTGCGCGTCGAATTTCAGCTTATCAAGCACATTTGCGTCCATCTTACAACCTCACATTTATATTGTTTTTCGCAAGTTCGCGCTTAAGCTCGGCAATTTTGACCTCACCAAAGTGGAATATGCTGGCCGCGAGGCCTGCGCTGACCTCTGGCACGGAGTTGAAAAGCGTCACAAAATCCGCGATGCTGCCCGCGCCGCCGGAGGCCACCACCGGCACGTTCACGCGCTCGCAGACCGCCTCGAGCAGCTCGAGGTCAAAGCCGCCCTTGACGCCGTCCGTGTCGATGCTGTTTACCACAACCTCGCCCGCGCCCGCGTCCACCCCGCGCTCAATCCACTCCAGCGCCTCAATCCCAGTATTTTCCCGACCGCCGCGGGCGAAGACTCGGAATTGGCCGTCCACACGTTTTATGTCGACTGAGAGAACTACGCATTGATCGCCGTAGCGCTTTGCGGCCTCGCCTATCAGGGCGGGGTTTTTTATCGCGCCGGAGTTTACGCTGACCTTGTCGGCGCCGCATTTGAGGACGCGGTCGAAGTCCTCGAGAGTATTTATCCCGCCGCCGACAGTGAGGGGTATGAAGACCCTGGAGGCCGTCTCGCGCAGGATATCCGTGAAGAGCGCGCGGCCCTCGGCGCTCGCTGTGATGTCATAGAATACCAGCTCGTCCGCGCCGCTGCCGCTGTAATACTCCGCGAGGGCGACGGGAGAATTGACGTCGCGCAGGCCCTCGAAGTTGACGCCCTTGACCACGCGGCCGTCGCGCACGTCGAGGCAGGGAATTATTCGTTTTGTTATCATTTTGCCGCCTCCACCGCAGTTTTCAGGTCGATTGCGCTCGTATAGTACGCTTTTCCGATGATAGCGCCGTAGAGTTCCAGCGTGCGAAGCCGCCGGACGTCGTCCATGGAGCTGACGCCGCCCGAGGCGATGAGCCGCACGCCGGGATGCGCCGCCATGATTGCGGCGTAGAGCGCGTCGTTCGCGCCGCGCATGGCCCCGTCGCGGGCGATGTCGGTGCAGATAACGGTGCCGACGCCCAGCTGCTCCATGCTTGAGAAGAAGCCGTCCGCCGTGACGTCCGAGCTCTCAACCCAGCCCTTTACGGCGACTTTCCCGTCCTTCAGGTCACAGCCCGCCGCAATTTTTGTTCCATATTTCGCCACGGCGGCCTCCAGGAACTCTGGATTTGCGACCGCTGCCGTGCCGAGAATCACGCGGCTCACGCCCGCGTCGAGCGCGCGTTCGACGCTCTCCATGTCGCGTATTCCGCCGCCGAGCTCAACGAAGGCCCCGGTGACCCTGACCACCTCGCGCACGACGCCGAGGTTGGGCATGTTCCCGTCCCTCGCGCCGGCGAGATCGACCATGTGAATCTGCCCCGCGCCCTTTAGGACGAAGTCCCGCGCGACGGAGACGGGATCCTCCGAGTAGACGGTCATCTGGGAATAGTCGCCTTTGTAAAGCCTGACTGCTTTGCCCTCAAACAGGTCAATTGCGGGAAATATCAGCATATTATCCCTCCATTTCGCAAAAGGCGCGGAGAATGTCGAGGCCCACTCCGCCGCTTTTCTCGGGATGGAACTGGCAGCCGCATATATTTCCATTTTCCACGGCGGCGGTGAGCTCGAGGCCGTAGTCCGTCGTGGCCGCGAGGGAGTCGGAGCAGCCCGCGGCGAAGTAGCTGTGTACAAAATACACATACCCGCCCTCCGGCGTCTTCGAAAGGATGCGGCTTTCCTTTGTTTTGTGCAGCGCGTTCCAGCCAATCTGCGGTATGGCGAGGCCCGCGGGCAGCCGCCCGGACATGCCGACGACCTCGCCGCGAAGCAGGCCGAGGCCCCTGTGCTCGCCGTACTCGAAGCTGCGCTCAAAGAGCAGCTGCATGCCGAGGCAGATGCCGAGCAGGGGCTTTCCCGCGTCCGCGGCGGCGTAAACTGCGGCGTCCATGCCCGTATCGCAGAGCTTTTTATAGGCGTCCGCGAAGGCGCCCACGCCCGGCAAAATGACGCGGTCGGCGCGGAGAATTTCATCCTTCTCGCCTGTGACAAGGCTCTCCTCGCCAATCGCCGCGAGCGAGCATTTGAGCGAAAAGAGGTTGCCGACGCCGTAGTCAATGATGGCCGTCATCACAAAACCCCCTTCGTGCTCGGCAATTCCCCGCCCGTCACGGCCACGGCGGCCTTCAGGGCGCGCGCGAGGGCCTTGAACATACCCTCTATGATATGGTGGGAATTGAGGCCGTCCAACTGGCGGATATGCAGGGCGAACATGCCTGAGCTGCAAAACGCCTGCATGAACTCGCGCACGAGCTCAGTGTCGAAGCCGCCGACGCGCTCCGCGGGAATCTCCGCCGTATAGCGCAGGCAGGGCCGGCCCGAGAGGTCGACGGCGCAGAGTATAAGCGCCTCGTCCATGGGGATTATCGCCTGGCCGTAGCGCTCTATGCCGCGCTTATCGCCCAGGGCCTCGCGCAGCGCCTCGCCCAGCGCAAGGCCGACGTCCTCGACCGTGTGATGCCCGTCGACCTC
>DVJK01000229.1 GCA_018716795.1 Candidatus Scatomorpha merdipullorum
CGTCCGAGAGGACGCCCTCGGCCCAGCGCTCGGCCGAGCTCACGGTCACAAGCGGGTCCGCGGAGCTGCCCGCGGCCAGCACGGGCGCGGCGAAAAGCAGCAGAGCCAGGAGCAGCGCCGCCGCCGTAACCCGCGTCAGGCCCCTCATTGCCGGGCGTTCTTGGCCGCCGCCGCGGCCTCGCTGTCCAGCTTCTCGCTGAGGTAATAGCCCAGGGCGAGCAGGCTGTCGGAGAAGTGGATGTTCTCGACAATGGCCTCGCTCTCGGCGATGTCAAGCTCGACGTTCGTGAAGTTCCAGATGCCCTTCACGCCGTGCTCGACCAGCTCGCGCGCGGCCTTGTTGGCGATGAGCTTCGGAACGGAGAGGACGGCCAGGTCCACGCGGCTGGTGTCGAAAATGCGGGGCAGCTCGCTTATGTCGTGGACGCGGATGCCGGAGATGTCGGTCCCGACGACCTCGGGGCGCACGTCGTAGGCGGCGACGAGGTGGAAGCCGTACTGCTCGAAGCAGAAGTTCTCAATCATGGCGCGGCCTATGTTGCCGACGCCGACGAGGATGACGGAGAAGTCGCGGTTCATGCCCAGGATGGAGGCAATCTCGCCGCGCAGGCCGGTGACGTTATATCCGTAGCCCTGCTGGCCGAACTCGCCGAAGCAGCTGAAGTCCTGACGGATCTGGCTGCTCGTGAGGCCCATCTGGCGGCCCAGCTCGCCGGAGGATATGCGATCGACCCCGGCGGCCTTGAGCTCGTCCAGCTTGCGCAGATAGCGCGGGAGCCGCCGTATGACGTTATTTGACACTTTCGCTTGTTTCACCAAATATCCCACCATATCAAGTATATTAACGCAGTTAAAAAATGCGCAATCAATTCAGCTAAAGATTATAGCACAAGGAGCGGTATTTTTCAAGCCCCGAATCCCGAGGTTTTAAGCCCGAAAGCCGCAAAAAATCACAAAGTTGGGCAAGTTATATGGAGCGGGAAAAGGAAAGCGCCCCGGACGAAAGTCCGGGGCGCTTCGCGGGCCTCAGCCCAGGGTGTCCTCCAGCTCGGCCTCGCTGCCCTCGGCGAGCCAGACGCGGCCGTTGTCCGCCTCGCAGATGAGCTCGCCGTCGACGGCGTACACAAGCAGCTCGCGGCGGCCCTCGGCGCCGTCTATCTCGACGAGATAGTCGGCCTCGCCCTCGGGCACGGCCTCCGGCTTCGCGGCGCCGCTGCGAAGGATGTCCGCCAGGGCGGCGATTTCATCGGCGTCGTCGGTGTGCGTGACGGTGTTCCCGCTCGTCACCGTGACGGATTCGACGCCCTTGTATCCGTAATTGCTCGAGGCCGGAGGCGCGCTCTCGTCCGCCTCGGCTATGTCGCGGTTTTCGATGCTCCCGGGCGCGGCCTCCTCCGCCTCGCCGTTGGCGGCGGGGTAGGCGTATTCGGCGCCGGCGCATTCAAAGCCCGCGGCCACGCTCTCGGGTTTGGCGCCGTCCGAGGGCGAGGCCAGCTTGACCCCGGCCGCAATCACGACCGCCAGGCAGGCGGCGAGCGCGGCGTATTTGGCGGCGGCGCCTTTGCTTATGCCGCTCAGGACGCGCCGCTTGCGGCGCGCTTCGGTCCTTTTATTTTCCGAGGCCGCCGCCCCCACGGCGTCCATCACGCTTTTCGCGAAGCCCTCCGGCGCGCGCTGCTCGCTGAGCTCGCCGGACACGGCCTTCATGAGTTCAAAGTAATTACGGCAGCTTTCGCACTGCTCGAGGTGGGCAAAAAGCTCCGCCTCCTCGGCCCTGCCAAGCTCGCCGTCCAGGTAGAGCCCGGCCAGCCCGGCATATATCTCGCATTGGCTCATACACCCGTTCCTCCCTTCGAGGGCTTTGACGCTGCCGGAGGCGGAATGTTCCCCTCGCGCAGCAGAAAATCGCAAAGTTTTTTCCTCGCGCGGAAGATGCGCGACTTGACCGTGCCCTCCTCAATGCCCAGGGCCTGAGAAATTTCATCGTAGCTCAGGCCGTTTATCTCCCGCAGGAGCAGGATTTCGCGGTACTGCGGGCTGAGCGAGTCGAGCCCGCGCTGCACGCTCTCGCGCGTCACCGTGCGCTCAAGCCGCTTTTCGGGCGACCAGGTCTCGTCGGGTATTTCGAGCTCGCCGGCGTCCTCGCCCTCGTCGTCCGCCCAGGTCATGGACACGGTGCGCTTCTTGGCGCGCGAGCGCAAAAAGTCGATGCAGATGTTGCTCGTGAGCCGGTAGAGCCAGACGGAGAATTTGCTGTCCCCGCGGAAACCGTTGAGGGAGTTGAAGGCGCGGATAAAAGCCTCCTGCGCCATGTCGCGCGCGTCCTCCTCGTTGCCGACCATCCGCAGGGCGAGGCTGTACACCTTATTCTGATGTTCCAGCACCAGGGCCTCGAAGGCCTCGGTGTCGCCGGAGAGGACCTTGCCTATTATCTCCCGCTCCTGTTCTCTGGTCAAAGGTTTCACCTCGGTTTTTGCTTTAAAACTGTTTAAAAGGTTTTTCCCGGGGCGCTTTCTTTTGGCGCTCCAAAAGAAAGCGTCCCGGACCCCGAAAGGAAAGGCGCTTTGGGTGCGAATCTGTACCCGTCAGCCGCTTGGCGGAAACCCAAAGATTCAGGCCATAACCTCCCTCTTGGAGGGAGGTGGCCGGCGCGAAGCGCCGGTCGGAGGGAGTTTTGACCGCTCCGCGGTCAACTGCCTGAGCTCCGCTCAGGCAGAACTCCCCCAGTCAGCTTCGCTGACAGCCC
>DVJK01000230.1 GCA_018716795.1 Candidatus Scatomorpha merdipullorum
GAAGTCCATCTCGCCGTGGAAGTCCTCGACGCCCTGGATGTCGATAAAGGTGGTGAAATCGTCGCCGTCCTGGATGAGGCCGCAACTGATGCCGGCCACGGGGGCCTTTATGGGCACGCCGGCGTCCATCAGGGCCAGGGTGCTGCCGCAGATGGAGCCCTGGGAGGTGGAGCCGTTGGAGCTGAGTACCTCGCTCACCACGCGGATGGCGTAGGGGAAGTCCTCCACGCTGGGTATCACGGGCTCGAGGGCCTTCTCGGCCAGGGCGCCGTGGCCGTACTCGCGGCGGCCGGTGCTGCGCTGGGGCTTGGCCTCGCCGGTGGAGTAGCCGGGGAAGTTGTAGTGGTGCATATAACGCTTCTCTTCCTCCTCCCATATCGTGTCGAGCTTCTGGGCGGCGGAGAGGGTATTGAGGGTCGCGATGCTGAGCACCTGGGTCTGGCCGCGGGTAAAGAGGCCGCTGCCGTGGACGCGGGGGATAACGCCGACCTCGGCGGCCAGGGGACGAATCTCGTCCATGGCGCGGCCGTCGACGCGGTGGCCGGCGAGCAGCCAGGCCTTGACTATCTTCTTCTGGAACTTGTAGGTTATCTCCTCGAGGTACTTGTCCATATCGGGGTACTCGTCGAGGAAGAGCTCGTGCCAGTGCTCAATGAGCTTGTTCCAACGCTCCTCGCGGACGTTCTTGTCGTCGGTATCCATGGCGGCCTTCGCCTCGTCCATGGTGGCGTCGACTATCTTCGCGAAGAGCTCCTCGTTGAAGTCGGCGTGCTCATACTCGAACTTGGGCTTGCCTATCTCCTCGACCATCTTGTCGATAAGGTCGATCACGGGCTGGAGCTTCTCGTGCGCCTGCACGATGCCCTCGTACATGACGTCGTCGGGAACCTGGTCGGCGGCGGCCTCAATCATGACGACCTTCTTGTGCGTCGCGGCGACGGTGACGGTCATCCTGTTGTTCTCGCGCTCGGCCTTGGTGGGGTTGAAGAGGTACCTGTCGCCGTCCCAGCCGAGGCTGATGCCGGCAATCGGGCCGTTCCAGGGTATGTCGGAAATGGCGACGGCGGCGCTGGCGCCTATCATGGCGGTTATCTCGGGGGAGCAGTCGCGGTCGACGCTGAGGACCTCGCACTGAATGGCGACGTCGTTGCGCAGGTCGCTGGGGAAGAGCGGGCGCATCGGGCGGTCGATGAGGCGGCTCGCCAGGACGGCGGGCAGGCTCGGCCGGCCCTCGCGGCGCATGAAGCTGCCGGGGATGCGACCCACGGCGTAGAGCTTCTCGTTGAAGTCGACGGAGAGCGGGAAGTAGTCAATCCCGTCGCGCGGGCGCGCGGAGGCGGTCACGGCGACGAGGACGGTGGTCTCGCCGTACTGGGTGAGGACCGCGGCGTTGGCCAGCTCGGCCATGCGCCCGACCTCCATGCGCAGCGGACGGCCGCAGTAGTCAATCTCATACACGCGGCGGTTGGTGAACTCCTTGTGCTTGATTATCATTCGTATTGCTCCTTTCAGGTGTGCTGATTCCAGCGGAGCTTGGCCGATAGCACTTGGGAAAACGTCCGTCGGGCGCTTTACCAAATACTATCGCGCCCCGCTGTTTGCTGCGGGATAAAAAAACGTGGGGGATATTAAATTGTCCCCCACGTTAAAGCCTTCATTCCCTTCGGAAATGCCAGAGCGGCGCGCTTACTTGCGGATGCCGAGCTTGGCGATGATGGCGCGGTAGCGCTCGATGTCCTTGCGCATCAGGTAGTCGAGCAGGCGGCGGCGCTTACCGACCATCTTGTACATGCCGAGACGGCTGTGGTCGTCCTTCGGATGCTGCTTGAGGTGCTCGGTGAGCTGGCGGATGCGCTCGGTGAGGATGGCAATCTGGACCTCCGGGGAGCCGGTGTCGCCCTCGTGGACGGCGTTGGCGCTGATGACGGCGGTCTTCTGGTCCTTGGTAATCATGTGCAGTCGTTCCTTTCTGATTTTGTCTGCCCGGCGGCTGAGTATCGGCGGGAAAGGTTACCGCGAGACCCCGGCACGCGGGCGTGCTATGGTAGAATATCACACAGCGGCCGGTTTGTCAATGCGAAAACGCCAAAGCGCCCGCATTTTGCCCGGTTTTTACACACGCCTCGTAGGGGAGGGCTTCCACGCCCGCCCGGCGCAGGATGACGGACTGCCTCGGTGCGCCCGCACAAAATGGCGCGCGGGCTGCGCCCCTACGTTAAATGCCGCAACGCGAAGTATACAAACCGCCCGTAAGGGGCGGCGTCCCCGACGCCCCGCGTTAGGTTGACGGACGACACCGGTTCCACGTAGACGCCCTTCCACACCCACCGTAGGGGCTTATCTTCCACGCCCGCCCGGCTTGGGATAAAGGACAACCTCGGACGCCTGTATGAAATGGTGCGCGGGCTGTGATGCGCGAAATTGCATACGCTGGGCGGTGGACGCGAGGTTGGCGCACCGTGGGAAACGTGGGTGCTGTCGGTCAGGCCCAACGGTTGCGTCTAACACGGCCCGGCGGTCACGCGAACACGGGGCGTCGAGGACGCCGCCACTTACGGGCAGCAGCGAAACCGAACTCGCAGCATGTAACGCATCGGTTATCGGAATTCTTACCCAAACTGCCCGCCCACCCCACGGCTCCGCTGATACCTGCATCTCGCACACACCGTAGGGGGCGGCGTCCCCGACGCCCCTTCCTCTGGATAACCGACGACGTGGGTTTTACGCTGACACCTTCCCACACACCGTAGGGCGCACCGTCCCCGGTGCGCCGCCGTCGGACGACGGACGGAGTCGTTTCCACGCGCCAACCTCCCCACCCACTCCCGGCGTCGGACGACGGACGGCGTTTTATTTCGCACACCCACCTTGCACCAACCCCTCAGTCACGGCGCTATGCGCCGTGACTGCTCCCCTTTCAGGGGAGCCGATGGGTGGGAGGAGACTTGCGGCGTTTACGCATCTGTTTACCACGATGCTGATACCTACGTTTAGCTGCCGCCCGTAGGGGGCGGCGTCCTCGACGCCCCGCGGTCGCGGGATTGCCGGGGTGGGTTGGTCGCGGACGTTCGGCGTGGCTGGCGGCACCCGCGTTTCCTACGGTGCGCCCGCCTTGCTTCCACCACCCAACGT
>DVJK01000022.1 GCA_018716795.1 Candidatus Scatomorpha merdipullorum
GCTTCAGAAGCACCCGGTTGGAGCCGAACAGGTACAGCACAGCAAAAAAGCGCGGATCTCTCCACGCTCCATAGCCCACGCTTCTCAGCAGCAGGCGGGTATTAAATTCGTGCTCCCGGTCGGGCCAGAACGAGCCGTGAAAGTGCAGCACCAGCAGCCCGAGCCGGGCAATGAACGCTTCGTCCGCGACGCCGCCGAACAGCTCCCGCACGGCGCTCGCATAACTGACCACGCCCGCCTCAATGCGCTCCGCCAGCCACGGGCAGCCGGTGGCCTGACACTGCCGATGCTGCCACTCGACGCAGTACTCGCAGGCCACGTCAGCAGGTTTGTAGTGATACGATGGTTTCACCTCCAATGAAAAAAGCCGGACAGAAATCTGGCCGGCTTAGTCATTCAATATTCGATTTAGTGTTCAGCTTCACGCCGCCGCTTCTGCTGCCGTTGCCACTGCTCCAACAGCCGGATAATCGTCTCCTCCATGCGCTTCGGTGTGTAGCTGGCAGGGAAGTATTTGCGCAGCGTATCGCCCTTGAGCGTCACACGCTCGACTTCCTTTTTCTCTTCCGACATAATGGCGCGCATCACGGCGGCGTCCAGCTCTCCGCGCTGCGAGAATTGTTTGAGCCGCTGCGCCTGTGACAGCGACGGCGTGGCCTGCTCGCTGTCCATGGCATCGAGCAGGAGCTGCTGCTCGTCCCTGGTGAGAAACGACAGCTCGTAGGCCGGGTTGAATGCGATCCTGCGCTCATCCACCATGTCCAGCAGCGGTGGGATAAGCTCGGTGAGGCGGATGTAGCGCTGGACTTGGCGGCCGCTTTCTCCAGCATCTTCGCCGATAATATCTGCTGCCTCTAACTTCCCGACAACTTGTCGGGAAGTTAAGTCTGTGCGTTCTCCCTGATGGCGAAGCGCTTCCAGCTTGAGCTTATACGCAAACGCCCGCTCGCTCGGCAGCAGGTCCTCGCGCTGCAAATTGCTGTCCACGACGAGGATCGCCGCTGCGTCGTCGTCCAGCTCGCGCACGATGACCGGCATCGTCTCCATCCCCGCCAGCTCGCACGCGCGTTTACGTCGGTGGCCTGAGACAAGCTCATATCCGCCGTCGGGTAGAGGGCGTGCAATCGCGGGTGAGAGCACGCCGTATTGCTTGACGCTCTCAACCATCTCGCTCATCGCCTCGTCATCCCGCACCTTGTACGGGTGCCTGCTGAACGGTCTTAAACTAGCTAATTCTATATGCTCAATGCCTGAATTTTCAGTTTTTGCCGTTGCCATATTGCCTCCGATAATATCACAAAAACGCAGCCAAAAGCTGCGTTTTTGTGTCGTTTTCCGTAAATCCCGTCTAAATTATGTAGTATTGAGGAAACGCGCGCGTTGGTATCAATGGCTTACTGACACGTGGGTCACTGCGCCGGCGAGTTTGCCGTTTTGTATTATCGGGCTGCCGCTCATGCCCTGCACTATGCCGCCGGTGGCTTCGAGCAGAGCGGGGTCGGTGACGGTGACGAGCAGGCGCTCGTTATCCGAATCGAGCGCGCTTATCTCGACCGCGTACTCGCGCGTCTCGTCGCCGGAGACGTTGGCGAGTATCACCGCCGGGCCGTCCTCAATCTCGCCGGGCTCCGCCACGGGCAGCGGCTTGCCCTCGAAGCCGCCGTCGGAGCTTCCGAAGATGCCGTGGGCCGTGTTCTCGCGCACCGTGCCTATGGGCTTCGCCGCGTCGTAGCTGCCGTGGAGCTCGCCGGCCCTGCCCCGCTCGCCGCGCAGCACGTCGGAGACGGTCGCGTCGCAGATGCTGCCCTCCCGTATGGGCAGCAGCACGCCGGTGTCGGCGTCGGTTATGCTGTGGCCCAGCGCGCCGTATTCGCCCGTCTGCGGGTCATAATAGGTGACGGTGCCCATGCCGGACACCCCGCCGCGCAGCCAGAGGCCCAGCCGCCAGGCGCCCTCGGCATCCCGCACCGGCGTCACGCCCAGCTGCAGCGTCTTCTCGTCGCGCAGGACCGTCAGCTCCACCTCGCCGCCGTCAAGAGCGCTCAGCGCCCCGGCGAAGTCCTCCGCGCTCGAGACGGGCGTTTTGCCCACGCGCACTATGATGTCGCCGGGCAGCACGCCGCCGTCCGCGGCCGGGCTCGCCTCGCCCGAGGCCGTCTGCACCTTGCTGAGCGAGGCCACAAGCAGCCCGTCCGTCTCGGCCTCTATGCCCACGGTCTCGCCCACCGGCACCAGCTCCTGCGCCAGCGCGCCCACGGGCAGCGCCAGCGTCACGGCCAGCGCCGCGGAGGCCAGGGCAGGTAAGAGCCGCTGCGCCGTCAATTTTTTCATCCGCATCCCCCGCTTTCATTTTTTGCCGCGACCGCGCGCGAGGAAAAACCTTCCTCGCCGCGCGCAGGTCCCGGCCAAATCATTATGCGCCGGGGCGCGCAAAATAAAGGCGGTTATTTCATGCATGATTCCCTGCCTTGCGTGATAAGCATATAGTGCCGGCGTCTCCGGCTGAAAGGAAATTTGTGCCATGATTTTATATGACGGCTCAGCCCCGGAGTGGAGCTCGCTCGCCGCCGGGGCGCGCGTCCGCTCGCTTGCGGAGCGCTATCCCTGCCTGCGCTCCGGCGTCTTCGGGCGCAGCGGCATGCGCAAGCCCCTGCGCTGCATCTTCTTCGGCGAGGGGGAGCGCGCCGCGGTCTTCGCCGCGGGGCAGCACGCCAACGAGTGGATTTGCTCTCCCGCGCTTTTGAACCACGTCGAGGCCCTCGCCTCCGCCTGGGCCGCCGGGGACGCGGCCGCGCGCGAGCTGTACCGCAGGACGCGGCTGTGCTTCGCGCCGCTCGTGAACCCGGACGGCGCCGACCTCGTCACGGGCGCGCTGCGCCGCGGGCGGTACTACGAGCGCGCGGAGCACATCGCCGCAGGCTTCCCCGACGTGCCCTTCCCCGCGGGCTGGAAGGCGAATATCTCGGGCGTCGACCTCAATTTACAGTATCCCGCCGGTTGGGAGAGGGCGAGGGAGGTCAAGTTCGCCCTGGGCTGGACGCGGCCCGCCCCGCGCGACTATGTGGGCGCGGCCCCGCTCTGCGCCGCGGAGGCGCGCGCTCTCTACCTCCTCACGCGCCGCATGGCCCCTAAAACCGTCCTGACGCTGCACACGCAGGGCGAGGTGATATACTGGCGCTACCGCGGCTTCGCGCCGCCCGGGGCGGAGTCCCTGGCCGAGGACCTCGCCGCGGCGAGCGGTTACGCCCTCGACGAGGCCCCGGACGAGAGCGGCAGCGCCGGATACAAGGACTGGGCGATAGACGCGCTCGGCATCCCCGCCTTCACCGTCGAGTGCGGCCTGGGCGAAAATCCCCTGCCCGCGTCCGAACTCGGCGGAATATCCGCGGCCGCGGACGCCGTCTGCGCGCGGCTCGAGGCCTGGTGCGCGGCGTCTTGACTTATTTTGAAGTTGAGATATAATAGACGCACTGAATTCATTCAAGTTTACTCCACAGATAAAAGAGGTAAGAAAATGGACAGCACCAACTGCAATCACGACTGCTCCTCCTGCTCTGAAAACTGCTCCTCCCGCAGCCCCGAGAGCTGGCTCAAGCCCCTGCACGATGGCAGCAGCGTCAAGAAGGTCATCGCCGTCGTAAGCGGCAAGGGCGGCGTGGGCAAGAGCCTCGTCACCGGCCTGCTCGCCTGCGAGATGCAGCGCCGCGGACACCGCGCCGCCGTCCTGGACGCGGACGTCACCGGGCCGAGCGTGCCTCAGATGTTCGGCGTCGAGGGCCCGGCCCGCGGAGGCGAGGACTTCATCCTGCCCTGCAAGAGCATGGGCGGCCTCCAGATGATGAGCATGAACCTGCTCCTCCCGCACACGACCGATCCCGTCGTCTGGCGCGGGCCTATCATCGCCGGCGCGGTCGAGCAGTTCTGGACCGACGTCATTTGGGACGACGTGGACTACATGTTCGTCGACATGCCTCCCGGAACCGGCGACGTACCCCTGACCGTCTTCCAGAGCCTGCCCGTGAACGGCGTCGTCGTCGTCACCAGCCCGCAGGAGCTCGTCGGCATGATAGTCGAGAAAGCCGTCAACATGGCCGGCATGATGAACAAGCAGGTCGTCGGCCTCGTGGAGAACATGAGCTACTTCACCTGCCCCGACTGCGGCAAAAAGCACGCCATTTTCGGCGACAGCCACATAGACGAGACCGCGCAGCGCTTCGGCATCCCCGTCGTCTCCAAGCTGCCCATAAACCCCGGCTTCGCCGAGGCCTGCGACGCGGGCAGGATTGAGACCGTCGAGGCGCCCGAGCTCCGCGAGCTCGCCGACACGATTGAGGGCCTGTGAGCCCGCCGCCCGATACCCAGTTTTTCACCTTTTATTTCAACTATTCAGCAAGCCGATACGGCCCCGATTCGGGGCCGTATCGCTGTGTTTGGAGGGTTAGCACTTGATAACTCTGCTTTCCAAAATCTTTATCAAAGACCGCGAAAACGTCGCGAGCCCCGCCGTGCGCCGGGCCTACGGCGCGCTCTGCTCCATCGTGGGCATCTGCCTCAACGTGCTGCTCTTCGGCCTCAAGTACCTGGCCGGCACGCTCGCGGGCTCCATCGCCGTGACGGCGGACGCCTTCAACAACCTCTCCGACGCGGGCTCGAGCGTCATAACCCTGCTCGGCTTTCGCCTCGCGGCGAAGAAGCCGGACCCCGGCCACCCCTTCGGCCACGGGCGCATAGAGTACATATCCGGCGTGGCGGTGTCGCTCATTATAATTGTCGTCGGCGTGCAGCTGGGGCTCGAGTCCATAGACAAGATACGCTCTCCCGAGCCGGTGGACGCGGGCCTGCTGCCGATGTTTATACTCGCCGCCTCGATATGCGTCAAGGGATACATGTACCTCTATAACCGCGCGGTCGGCAAAAAGATAAACTCGCCCGGTATGCGCGCCACGGCCTCGGACTCGCTCTCCGACAGCGTGGCGACCCTGGTCGTGCTGCTCGGCATGCTCATCGCGCGGATATGGGGCGTCAACATCGACGGCTGGGCCGGCGCGGCGGTGGCGCTCTTCATCATCTGGAACGGCTTCAACGCGGCGCGCGACACGCTCAACCCCCTGCTGGGCCGCGCGCCCGAGCCGGAGCTGGTGCAGCGGATATGCGATATCGTCATGGCCCACCCCGAGGTGCTCAACGTCCACGACCTCGTCGTCCACGACTACGGCCCCGGGCGGCTTATGGTCTCGCTCCACGCCGAGGTGCCCGGCAACGGCGACATCTTCGAGCTGCACGACGCCATTGACACGGCGGAGTATGAGCTGCAGAAGGAGCTCGGCTGCACGGCGGTCATACATATGGACCCCATAAGTACCGACGACTCCAAGGTCAACACCATGCGCGCCGCCCTCACCGAGGCGGTCGACGCCCTGAATCTCGGCATAACCGTCCACGACTTTCGCATAGTCGACGGCCCCACGCACACGAACGTCATTTTCGACGCCGTCCTCCCCAACGACAGCCCGCTGAGCGAGGACGAGGTCAAGGCCAGGCTCGAGGACATAGTCCGCGGCCTCTGGCAAAA
>DVJK01000231.1 GCA_018716795.1 Candidatus Scatomorpha merdipullorum
ACCGCACGAGGGCGAAGCTTCGCGCATACCTCGAAAAGGAGGAGCTTTTGTGACAAACAGGGACATTTTCAAGGCCGCCGGCGGCATATCCGACGGCCTCATAGACGAGGCGGCCGCGCCGCGGAAATCCCACCGCGGCGTCATAAGCGGCGTCGCCGCCCTCGCCGCCTGCGCGGCGATAGCGCTCATCGTCTGGCAGCCCCGGGAGGTGAGCGAGGCGGAACCGGCCGAGAGCGCGCCCGCCGCCTCGTCCGCCGCGACGGCGGGCAACGGCGTCTTCGCGCCCGCCGAGCCCTTTGAGCCGGTCTATATCCCGCCTGATCCCATGCCGGAGGCGCCCGAGGCGGGCATGGCGGCGGACATGATGGGCTTCTTCATCCACGACGGGCGCATGTACACCCAGACAACGCAGTATGTCGGCGCCTCCCTGCTCGGCGAGCGCGTCGCCTCCGTCACGGGCGATATAGACGAGTGGTCGGGCGCGGAGGAGTATGTCGAGGGCGCGTCGAGCGTCGCGGGCGAGGTCTTCGCCGTGAACGGCTATGACGAGGGCTTCCGCCTCGCGCTTGTGACGGACACAGGGGCCGAGCTCTACGACTGCCTGAGCGGCATTTCGCTCAGCTCGGGCGCGGACCTCTTCGAAAGCCGCCTGCACATTGAAAACGCCGTCGCCGCCTGGTGCGTGGCGGACGAGGACTGGGAATGGGAGCTTGACAGCCGCCGGTATATTGAGCTCGAGGCGCTTGAGCCCTTTGTCGCGACGCTTCTGGCCTCGCCCATGCAGGACTGGGGCCGCGGCAGCGAAAACGGCGATATCTACGACTTTGATTACGCCGAGGCGCATCTTTATCTCGAGCTCGCCGACGGCGCCGTCGTGCCGCTGCGCCTCTTCGAAAACGGCTGCGTCAAGTACGACGGCAGCGCCGCGCGCGTCTGCGCCTACATGCCCGGCGCGATATTCGACGAGGTCTTTGAAATGTGCCGCTGAGCCGGCGTCGGGCCGTTTCAGTACCAATTAAAAAATGGACGCCGCGAATTTTCGCGGCGTCCGCTTATTTTACCTGTCGAAGTAATAGCTCTCGCCGTCGGGAGGTACGTCCTCCTCCCCGCCGGCGGGCTCCGTGGGCTCGACGGGCTCCGCGGGCTCGGCGCTCTCCTCGGGAGGGGCGCTGGGCGTCGGGCTCGGCGAGGGGCTGGGATAGGCTATGTCCTCCTCGTGGTAGTGATACTCGCTGTTGGCCTCGGTGGTGCGGCTTATGAGGTTCCCGTCGGCGTCGTAGACGCAGCGGTGCGTCTGCGCGCGGTAGCCCGTGGGCGTCTCGGGATACTCCTCGTTGCCGTAGACATAGCCGGTGACGGCGTGCTCCATGACGACGTAGGTTCCGTCAATGTTCGTGCCGAGGATGGAGACCGTGGCGGTCCTGGCCGCGGTGTCGACGCTTGCCTCGATTTTTATCGGCCAGTCGCCGTTATTCGTGAAGCGGAACTCCGGCCCGCCCCAGCTGACCGTGGCGTCGAGGCCGGCGGGCAGATAGCCCACGGGGAAGTAGTGGCAGCTGCGGGTGTCAATCTGAAGGTTTGCAAGCAGCGCGGCGTAGTAGAGCGCGCTGGAGACCTGACAGATGCCGCCGCCGACCTCCTGCACGACCTCGCCGCCGGAGTATGCGCCCGCGGGCTTATAGCCGCGCGCGGCGGTGCGCTCGCCGAGGGTCTTGTTGTAGTCAAACTGCTCGCCGGGCATGAGCACGACGCCGTCTATGGCCTTGCAGGCGAGCTGCACGTTGTTTATGCGGTTGGCGCTGCTGCCGCTCAGGCTGGTCACGACCGGCTCGCCGAAATTGACGGAGAAAAGCAGCTCCTCATAGTCCTCGGTCGTATACTCGGGCTCGGTTATCTCGCAGGGTATCTCGACGGTGTCGCCCGCGCCGGCGGCATCCCAGAGGCGGCGGGCCTCGGCCTTGTCGAAGTCCACGCCGTTGACGGAGGGGATAATCTCGTCCGTCTCGGGGTCATAGCCCGCGTCCTGCGCCTCGCGGAAGACCGCGTCGTGCAGGCTGTCGACGTCCAGCGGCTCGGTCTCGGCCTCGCCGGGAGAGTAGTCAAGCGCGCCGTAGCGCCGCTCGGCCAGGGCCTCGCAGATGAGGCCCGTGAGCTCGTCGACGTCTATGCCCACGCTGTCCGCGCCCTTGACCACGCGGATGACGCCCTCGTCCTCGTCCAGCTCCATGCCGGAGCTCTCGAGGTCGCCGAGGATGTCCGTGACCGCGCCGGAGACGAGGGCGCGCACCGCCTCCTCGTCCACCTCTATGCGCACCTCGGCGCTGCCGCCGGAGACGAGGCTCCGCAGATAGCGCGAGAGGCAGTTGAAGAGATGGCCCTCGTGGCAGTAGTCATAGGCCGTCTGCGCGGCCTGCTCCGCCGTGACGGAGGCCCCGGCCTCCGCCGCCGTCACCGTGAGCGTGTGCTCCATGGGCAGCGCGACCGTGACCGTCTCGTTCTCGTTCGTCCAGCCGGAGACCTCGAGCTCGTAGGCCGCCTCGGTGAGGGTCATGCCTCCGACGTCGACGCCGCCGACGGTTATGTTGGGGTAAATCGTGTCCGTGCCGGCGACGTAGGCGGCGAAGGCCGTCACGCCTATGGCCAGCGCCGCGATAATGCAGGCGCAGATTATGACCGGCTTCTTCCACGCGCCGGGGCGCTTTTGCGGCTTTGCCGCGCCCGCGCCGGAGGCGGCGCGCTTTTGCTGCTTCGCCGCGCTCTTGGCCTCGGCATAGCTCTGCCGGGGCCTCTCGGCGGCGTATTCCTTATAGGCCCGGCTGCGGGCCCTGTCGGCCTCCCTGCGGGCCTTGGCGCGGGCCTTGTCGGCCTTGGCGGCGCTAATCGGCTCAAAGTCCGCGGTGTTGCGGCTGACATGGCCATGGCCGCCGTCGTTTCCAAAGAGTTTCATTTCATCGTCCTCATTCATGTCCATATGCCGGCCTCAAGCGGCCGGGCGTATATATAGACGCAGCCGGAGGGGCTTTCGTTTCAGCTTTTCCCGTACCGGCGGATAAAAATTTCCTCCTCGTCCGGCGGGAGCTTGGTCTTCTCCTCGGCCTCGAAGGCGGGCTTCATCCAGGGGTTCACCTCGACGCGCGAGCCGCTCTGCGCCTCAAGCAGCGCGCCTATGAGCAGGTTCGAGAGCAAAAAGCCCTGCGCCGTGAAGTGCCAGCGCCCCTCGTCGCATACGGCCCAGCCCTTTTCGGCGAAGACGGCGAGCGTCTTTGCAATCGGCGCGAAGTCCGCGCGGTAGTGGCTGCTGTACTCGTTTTCCTCTATGCCCAGCGCCGTGCGCATTCCGAGCATGATATACTCGCTGCCGCGCTCGACGTTGGATATGACGGAGTATTCGTCGACTATATTCTGCTCGCGCAGGACGCCGACAATGTACCGGTCGGCGTCGCGCACGTAGGAAAAGCGCGCCCCGTCCATGCAGGAGTGCGCGCCCGCGCCGAAGCCGAGGTAGTCGCCCAGGCGCCAGTAGCGCATATTGTGGCGGCTCTCGTAGCCGGGCACGCAGAAATTCGAAATCTCGTACTGCTTATAGCCGTAGTGCCCGAGCGTTTCGACGGCGTAGAGGTACATGTCCGCCTGCTCGTCGTCGTCGGGCAGTATGGGCGAGCCGAGATAGCGCTCGTACATCGGCGTTCCGGGCTCGAGCGTGAGGCCGTAGCAGCTTATGTGCTCGGGCCGGAGCTCCATGACGCGCATGAGCGTGTCGGCCCAGTCGGCCTTGGTCTGGCTGGGCAGGCCGTAGATGAGGTCGCAGCTCAGGTTGTCGAAGCCCGCCTCGCGCGCGGCGATGACGGCGTTTTCAACCTGCTTCCAGTTGTGCCGGCGGCCGATAAGCTTCAGAAGGTCGTTGTTCGCGCTCTGCACGCCGAGGGAGATGCGGTTGAAGCCCTCGCGGCGGAGCTTGGCGAGCTCCTTGTATATCGCGCTGTCGGGGTTGGCCTCAAGCGTCACCTCGCTGTCCTTGAGGACGCTGCCGGAGGCCTTGAGCTCATCCCAGAGCTCTATGAGCCGGTCGGCCCCGTAGTAGCTTGGCGTGCCGCCGCCGAAGTACACCGTGTCGACATAGCGGCCCTTGAGCGCGGGATGGCTCTCCCGTATGTGCTCCACAAGCGCGTCCTGGTACTTCGGCATAAGCCTCTCGCAGCCCGCGAGCGAATAGAAGTCGCAGTACGAGCATTTTGAGGCGCAGAAGGGTATATGGATGTATATGCCTAGCGTTTTGTCCATGTGTAGGGGCTCCTTTTAGAGGGGCTGCCGGCCTCAGAACAGCGAGCAGACCTCCTCGGCGTAGGCGGCGGGGTCCTCAAGCTCCTCCCCGGCCATGAGAAGGGCCTGGGCGTGGAGGATGCCGGCGAGCTTTTTGGCGCGTTCGCCGTCGCCGGACTTGACGGCGCTCCTGAGCGCGTCGAAGGCGTGGGAGTCGGCGTTGAGCTCGAGGACGCGCTTCGCCTTGGGCGGCTCCATCCCCGTGGGCGGGAGCTTTTTGAAATAGCGCTCCATCTCCAGCGTGACGCTCCCCTCCGTGGTGAGGCAGACCGGCGCGCTGACGAGCTTGCGGCTCAGCCGCACGACGGCGACCTTGTCGCCCAGCGTCTCCTTGACGAAGTCGAGCACGTCCTTGACCTCGTTCTCGCGCGCTTCGAGCTCCTTCCTGTCCTCCTCGGAGTCGAGCCCGAGGTCGTCGGTGACGATATTGCAGAACTTCTTCCCGTCCTGCTCGCGCAGCTGCTCGACGATATACTCGTCGACCTCGTCGGTCATGCAGAGAATCTCAAAGCCCTTGCCGCGCACGAGCTCGGCCTGGGGCAGGCGCAGTATCTTCTGCACGCTCTCTCCCACGGCGTAGTAGATGACGCTCTGCGCGGCGGGCATGTTCCCGACGTATTCCTTGAGCGTGCGGGTCTTGTCCGCCTCGACGTTGTAGATAAGCAGCTCGCGCAGGCTCTCTATGTCCTGGCCGTAGTTGGCCACGGCGCCGTAGCGCAGCTGGCGGCCGTAGTCGCTGTAAAACTTCTCGTACCTCGGCCTGTCGTTCCGGAGCATCTTTATGAGCTCGTTCTTGACGCGCTTATTTATGTTCTGCGCTATGAGCCGGAGCTGCCTGTCGTGCTGAAGCATCTCGCGGGAGATGTTCAGGCTGAGGTCCGGGGAGTCGACGACGCCGCGCACGAAGTAAAAGCTCTCGGCGAGCAGGTCGGCGCAGTGCTCCATAATCATGACGCCGCTGGAATAGAGCTCGGGCCCGGGCTCGTAGCTGCTTGTCATATAGTCGAGCAGCTGCCTGCCGGGGATGAAGAGCAGGGCCTTGTAGCTCACCTGGCCCTCGGCGTTTATGCGTATGACCGCGGCGGGGTCGGTGCTGTCGTGCCAGTGTTCCTTGTAGAACTCCATGCACTGCTCGTCCGTGACCTCGCTCTTGGCGCGCTGCCATATGGGCACCTGGGAGTTTATCGTCTCGCGCTCCACCTTCGTGACCGTCTCGAACCTGGGCGTGCCGTCCTCGTTCTTCTCGCCGGTCTCCTTCGTCTCCGGGCGCTCTATGTCCATGCGGATGGGCCAGCGGATATAGTCGGAGTATTTCTTGACGAGGCGCATTATCTTCCAGGGCATGAGATAGTCGGAATAGCGCTCGTTCTCGTCGTCGGGCTTCATGTGCATAATAACGTCGGTGCCGACGGTGTCCTTTTCGCACTCCGTAATCGTGTACCCGTCCGCGCCGGAGCTCTCCCATTTGTGGGCCGTGTCCTCGCCGTAGGCGCGGGAGATGACGGTGACTTTGTCGGAGACCATGAAGGCGCTGTAAAAACCGACGCCGAACTGGCCGATGATGTCGAGCGCCTCGTCGCCCTTGTCCTCGCCGAAGTTCTCCTGCTTGAAGGCCATGGAGCCGCTCTTGGCAATCACGCCGAGGTTCTGCTCGAGCTCGGCGGCAGTCATGCCTATGCCGTTGTCGCTCACGGTGAGGGTGCCGGCGTCCTTATCGGCGGCGATGAGGATGCCGAAGTCCTCGCGGCTCATGCCCACCTTGTCGTCCGTCAGGGCGCGGTAAGCGAGCTTGTCTATGGCGTCGGAGGCGTTGGAGATAATTTCGCGCAGGAAAATCTCCTTGTGAGTGTAGATTGAGTTGATCATGAGGTCAAGCAGACGCTTGCTCTCGGCCTTAAACTGCTTCTTGGACATCTATATTCCTCCAAATAATGATATACGCGTAAGGTCCATGCGGACAAGTCATTATTATATCACAATAGAAAAAGAATTCAAGTCGCATTGCCCTGTTGCGCCGGGGCGGGTTTTCCTTTATAATAGTTTCGGAAATTGCTTTGGAGGTGCCGTATGCCCTCAGTTTGGACTCGCCCGGCCGGCGAACTGCATCGTGAATACATTGCCAACACCGAGGCCTTTTACCGCGCCGCGGGCCGGGCCGCGGCCGCGGAGCTCGACGGCTTCATGCGCTCGGCGGCGCTGGGCCTCTGGCGCTGCTCCGGCGCCGTCGGAGAAAGCGAGGTCGCGGCGTACAACGCGCTGTACTCCAAGGGGAAGGAGCCGCCCTCTGCCCTGCTCTGGGACCTGACGGGCCGCGTCTGCTCCGCGGAGGCTCCGCTGCCGCCCATGTTCCTCTGGAGCCTTGCGGAGCGGGACGCGGAGCAGAAGCTTGACAATTCCCGCGTCTTCGTGCGCATGGTGACGAACCTCCTGCTCTCCCTCGCCGCGGCGGACGGGGAGCTCAGCGCGGCCGAGGCCGAGTATATCCGCGACCTCTCCGCCCGGCTCGAGGCCGTGTG
>DVJK01000023.1 GCA_018716795.1 Candidatus Scatomorpha merdipullorum
GTAGAGCACCTTCAGCCCGCGCTCCGTCGCGCGGAGGATTTCCTGGTTGAGAATCCTGTTCGTCGCGGAGGGTTTTTTGACTCCGGCCTCGGCGAAGGTGTCGTTATAGAAATTGCGCTCCTCGCAGTGGCCGATGATGACATAGTCGCAGCCGAGGGCCCTGGCGGCGCTGGCGGGGCGGAGCGTGGTGAATGCGCCGAAGTTGCCGCCCACGGCGGTGTCCGCGCGGTGGACGCCCTGGCAGCCGACCTGGACGACGCTGCCCGGCTTCTTCGCCGCGGCCGCGCCGAGGAGGTGCGCCTCGGGGAAAAACTGCGCGAACTCGACCTCGGCGGAGTCGTACTTCGCGAGCGCGTCCTGCGTGTTCGAAACGACAAACCCGCCCCAGTCCGCGACGGGCGCCACACGGTTCACCCCGCCGAACTCGACCGGTACGTCAAAGCGCTTGAGATTTAAGTACAGATGCTTCATGCTTTACCTCACTTCGCGTAGAAGGCCTTCATGTCCTCGAGGCTCTTGAGCTCGACGAGCGGGGCCTTGCCGTAGGAACCGAAGTTGACGATGAGGCTGCCGACGGCCTCCTTGACGCCCTGCTCGACGCGCTCCATGAGGACGGCGACGTCGTTGTCGGGGATATTGCCGGTCAGCACGGTGTCCATGATGGGCGGGAAGAAGACGCGCGGGTCAAAGGCGCTCTTCTTCTCCTCGAGCAGCTGGTAGACGCCGCCGATGGACTTGCTCGCGCACAGCTCGGGGCAGTTCGCGAAGAGCTCCTTCATGTTGCGGGTGACGGCGAGGCGGATGTCGGTGTCGACATTTATCTTGCGGATGCCGCAGGGGATGGCGGAGACGAGCTCTTCGACGGGGATGCCGTAAGCGTTCCGGATGTCGCCGCCGAGGTCGTTTATCTCCTTGACGATGTACTGGGGAACGGTGGAGCTTCCGTGGCTGACAAGGGCGCAGAAGATGCCCAGGCGGTTGATGCACTCCTTGATGGCGATGGCTATCTCGCGGCGCAGCTTGGCGTTCTTGCCCTTGTTGGCGCCGTGCTGGGTGCCGTAGCTGATGGCGAGGGCGTCGACGCCGGTCTTCTCGATGAACTCGACGGCGTCAAGCGGGTTCGTGTAGGTGCTGGTCTCGGCGAAGACGTGGTCCTCCTGGCCGCCCAGGACGCCCAGCTCGCCCTCGACGCTGACGCCGAGCGCGTGCGCGTACTTGACGACCTCGCGGGTGAGCTCTATGTTCTGCTCGAGGGGCAGGGAGGAGCCGTCAATCATGACGGAGGTGTACCCGCCCTCAATCGCGGCGACGCAGCTGTCAAAGTCGCGGCCGTGGTCGAGGTGGAGCACCACGGGGATCGGGGAGCTCTCGCCGTACTTCCTGACGGCGTCGGCGATGCGCTTTGCGCCGACCTTCTTGTCCTCCAGCGTGCCGTTGGCGAAGTCCACGCGGCCGCCCATGAAGGCGTTGGCGAGGTCCGCGCCCTGGAGTATGGCGGGGCTGCGGAAGGTCTCGTGCATCTCAATCACGGCCTTGGCCTGGGCCACGGCGTTGACGTTGAACGCGCCCTGCGCGTAGTTGTACTTTTCGGCGGCCTCCATAAGGGGACGAAGCGGAACGAGCATTGTTTTTATCCTCCTAAAATTTGATTTTTTGTTTATATTTATATTTCTAATCACGCGGGGCTCTGAATAATCAGAGCGGCAGCGGCCAATCGCGGTCGGCGATGCGGAAAACGTATACCACTTAGGGATAGCAACCTCGGTATAGCGCCCGCTCTGTGACAAAGCAAGCGCTGTGCGCCGTAAGGACAAGCAGCAAAGCGCTTTTCCTTTCGGGGGGTCCGGGGACGCTTTCTTTTGGCGCTCCAAAAGAAAGCGCCTCCGGAAAACGTTTAATGGATTTGAAACGTAAAATCCCTATTCCCTCCCGGCGGCGTACACGAACTCCCCTCCCGAGCAGGTCGCGAGGACGTCGAGCTCGTCGGAGAGCAGCGTGAAGTCCGCGTCCTTGCCGACGGCTATGTCGCCGCGGCGGTGGAATTCGCCGATAAGCCTCGCGGGGTTCGCGGTGAGCAGCCTGAGGACCTTTTCGGGGCCCGCGCCGGTGAAGGCGCTTATCTTCTTGACGGCCTGGGCGAGCGTCAGCGTGCTTCCGGCGCGGATATTCGTGCCGCTTATCATGGCGTCGCCGTCCGTGACCGTGACGTCGTTTATGCCGAGCTTATAGGCCCCGTCGGGCAGGCCCGCGGCCTGCATGGCGTCCGTTATGGCGCAGACTCTATCCCAGCCCTTGCACTTTATGAGCATCCTCACCGTGCCGGGGTGCAGGTGGCGTCCGTCGCATATCGCCTCGCAGAAGACGTCGCGCTCGAGCACGGCGCCCATGACGGCGGGGCGGTGCTGGTGGAAGAGGCTCATGACGTTGAAGGTGTGCGTGCAGCTTTCGACTCCCGCGTCGATGGCGGCGATCGCCGTCTCATAGTCGGCGTCGGAGTGCCCGATGGCGAGGACGCACTCGCCGCGCAGCTCGCGTATCATGTCCGGCACGCCCGGCACCTCGGGCGCGACGGTCATATACCGCACGTGGCCCTTCGCGCGCCTCTGATAGCGGCGGAAGAGCTCCGCGTCGCCCTCCCGGAGCAGCTCGGGCGGCATGGCGCCCTTGTACTTCTCGCAGAGGAAGGGCCCCTCGAGGTGGATGCCGAGGCACTTCGCGCCGGGCGCGGGGTTTTCGATGAAATCCACCGCGGCGTCTATCGCCCGCTCCGTGGCCTCGGGAGTGTCCGTCAATATGCTCGCGAGGAAGCCCGTGACGCCCTGGGAGGCGTAAAACGCGGCGAGCTTTTCATAGTCGGCGCGCGTCGCGGCGTTGATGTCCACGCCGAAGCCGCCGTGGGTGTGCACGTCGATGAAGCCGGGCGCGAGCAGGTTCCCGTGCAGGTCGACGCAAAGCGCGCCGGGGCAGGCTATCCCCTCCCCTATGGCGGCGACGCGCCCGCCGGAGACGAGGACGTCCGCGCGGACAATCTCGCCGCCGGTGAAGACGCGCGCGTTTGTGAGCAGGAGCCTTTCCATATCAGAAGGGCAGCGCGCTGGCCGTGGCCGTCGCGTAAATGGCCGCGTCGGGGTGGTTCTGGAGCAGGGTCACGGGGAAGGCCGCGCTGACCTCGCCGTAAGCGGCCTGGCGGACGACGCCGCGGTGCCAGTCGCGGAAGACGCCGAGGCGGACCTTGCGCGCGCCGAGAACCTGCTTTATGCCAATCGTGACGGCGCGGTTCGGCATGGCGATTATCGCGCCGCCGCGGTCGCCTATCGCGTTCGCGGTCTTAGTCTCGGGCGTGAGGGTCAGCGTGCGGGTGCCGAGCTCGGCGAACTCCTCGGGGCTGAGCTCCGGCTGCGCCTCGTTGAAGGCAAGGTGGCCGTTTATGCCTATGCCGCCGAAGGCGACGTCGACGCCGCCGAGCTCCTCAATGAGCCGGTCGACCTTGCCGGGGTCGGCGGGGTCGGGGAAGACGCGCTGCTCCTCCGGCATTATGAGCTCGGGATCTATCTTCGAGTACACCGTGCGGCGCATGAAGCCGCGGAAGGAGAG
>DVJK01000232.1 GCA_018716795.1 Candidatus Scatomorpha merdipullorum
TACGGCGCGCCCGCCTCGCGTCCGCCGCTCAGCGTATCATATTTCGCGGGCACAGCCCGCGCACCATTTCAAACGGGCGAACCGGCGTTGTCCGTCATCCAAGGCCGGGAGGGCGTGGAAGCCCTCCCCTACGGCGTGTGGGGAATGTTTCCACATTGCAATTACGTCGTCCGTCATCCAACAGAAGGGGCGTCGGGGACGCCGCCCCCTACGGTGGTTTGTATACTTTACGCTGCGGCATGTAACGTAGGGACACCGCCCGGGCCGTTCGCGGGCAAATCAAACCCCGGGATTGTTTGAATCCCGGGGTTTGGCGTAAATTGCATTATAAATTTGGTCAATCAAGGCTTGTATATGCCGCGAGCATGGTTTTGTAGGTCATATAGCAGTCGTATTTCGCGACGACCTCGTAGGGGGCGTGCATGCTCAGGACGGGGACGCCGGCGTCGATGGTGTCTATATTCCGGTTGCCCATGTACATGGCCACGGTGCCGCCGCCGCCCTGGTCGACCTTGCCGAGCTCGCACATCTGCCACTGAACGCCGTTCTCGTCCAGGATGCGGCGCATCCGGGCGACGAGCTCGGCGGGCGCGTCGTTCGTGCCGGATTTGCCTCGCGCGCCGGTGAACTTGTGCAGCCCGACGCCGTAGTTGAGGCGGGCGGCGTTGCGCTTTTCGCTCACGTCGGGGTAGTTGGGGTCGAAGGCCGCGGTGACGTCCGCGCTGATGCAGACGCTGTGCGCGAAGCAGTCGTCGAGCTCGCTGCCGTCCGCCAGGCAGAGCTTGCGCATGAACCACTCGAAGGCCGCGCTCTTCATGCCGGAGACGCCGTCGGAGCCGGTCTCCTCCTTGTCCGCGAGGATGCAGACGGCGGTGCGGGCCGGCGCGCCCTCAATGTCGAAAAGCGCGCGCAGCTCGGCGAAGGCGCAGACGCGGTCGTCGTGCCCGTAGCCGCCTATGAGGCTGCGGTCGAGGCCCAGGTCGCGCACGTCGAAGGCGGGCACGGCGTAGAGCTCGGCGGAGATGAGGTCGGCCTCGGTTATCCCGTAGCGGCTGTTGAGTATCGCCATGGCGGCGAGCTTGACGCGGTCCTTGCCCTCGTCGGCGTAGGGCGCGGAGCCTATGAGCAGGTTGAGCGCCTCGCCCTTGACGGCCTCGCCCAGCTTCTTGGACATCTGCTCGCCCGCGAGATGCGGCAGCAGGTCGCTGACCGTGAAGACGGGCTCGTCCTTATCCCGGCCTATGACGACGTCTATGGCCTCGCCGTCCTTGAGCACGACGGTGCCGTGCAGCTCCAGCGGGATGGCCGTCCACTGGTACTTCTTTATCCCGCCGTAGTAGTGCGTCTTGAAGAAGGCCAGCTCGCTGTCCTCATAGAGGGGCAGCTGCTTGAGGTCGAGGCGCGGGCAGTCCACGTGCGCGGCGGTTATGACCGCGCCCTCGGCGAGGGGCCGCCTGCCGATGATGGCCAGCATGAGGGCCTTGCCGCGGTTGGAGCAGTAGATTTTGCTGCCCGGGGCGAGCTCCATGCCCGGCCTGAACTCGACGAAGCCGGCCTCCTCGGCGAGGCTTACGGCGTTGCGGACGGCCTCCCGCTCGGTGCGCGAGGAGTCCAGATAGCGCTTGTACTGCTCGCAGTAGGCGTCCATGGCCTCGCGTCCGGCAGGGGAGAGGCCGTCATAGCCGTTCCTGGGCTCATAGAAGAGCTCGGCGCGATAGTCTTTCTTTTCTTCCATTCCTGATTGCCTCCGTAAAAGCGGCCTTGCATTCGGCCGCGAATTCCTCGCGCGTCCCGTCGTTGACGAGGACCGCGGTGCATACGTCCTTATAGTATTCGTCCGGCCTCTGCGCCCTTATACGCTTGAGCGCGTATTCGCGCGAGATGCCCTCGCGGGCCATAATGCGCTCGCAGCGCAGCCCCTCGGGCGCCAGGACGCCGAAGACGGCGGCGCAGAGCGCGTCGGCCCCGCCCTCGAAAATCCCCACGGCGTCAATGGCGGCGAGGGCGCCGCCCGACATTGCGAAATCGCGCAGCAGGCGCTTTATCTCGCGGGAGACGTACTTGTGCGTTATCGCGTTGAGCTCGCCGAGGGCGGCGGCGTCCGAGAAGACCAGGCCGCCCAGCGCCTTGCGGTCGAGCGTATCGCCGTCGTAGACCGGGCCGAAGCGGCCTATGAGCTCGGCCTTCATCTCCGCGCTCGTGCGCGTGAGCTCGTGGTAGAGCTCGTCGGCGTCTATGCAGAGCGCGCCCATGTCCCGCAGGACCTCGAGCGCGGTGGTCTTGCCGGTGCCGGAGCCGCCGGTGAGGCCGACTATGTACATGTCCGCCGCGAGACGCGCGGAGATTTCCTCCGTGTCCAGCGCGCCCGGGCGCAGGATTTTGAAGGGCGCCCCGGCGAGGGAGATTATCGTCGACTCCGTGCCTATGCCGCACTCCCCGCCGTCTATGACGGCGTCTATCTTCCCGTCGAAATACTCGAGCACCTGCGCGGCGGTCTTGGGGCTCGGCGCGCCGGAGGGGTTCGCGCTCGGCGCGGCGAGGGGCAGGGCGCATTTTTGAAGCAGCTCAAGCGTCAGCGGATGGTCGGGGCAGCGAAGGCCCACGGTGGAGCCGCCCGCGCGCACAATCGAGGGTATGGACTCCGCGCTCTCGCCGATTATGGTGAGCGGCCCGGGCCAGAACTCCGCGGCGAGGGAGCGCGCCTGCGCGGGCGTCTCCCGCCAGCAGCGCTCCATGGCCTCGGGGCCGTGCACCATGAGGCTCAACGGCTTCACCTCGGGCCGGCCCTTGACGGCGTATATCCTCTCGACGGCCGCGGCGTCAAGCCCGTTGGCCGCGAGGCCGTAGACCGTCTCCGTCGGCACGGCGACAAGGCCGCCGCGCGCGATTATCTCGGCGGCGCGGCCTATCCCGGCGGCGCCAATCAGCTCAGTTTTCATCCTCGGTATCCGTCCTTCCCAGCTCGCCGGCGCGCGAGGCGGCGGCGAGGGCGTCGATGAGCTCGTCGAGCTCGCCGTCCATAATCCTGTCTATCTTGTAGAGCGTGAGCCCTATCCTGTGGTCCGTGACGCGGCCCTGCGGGAAATTGTAGGTCCTGATGCGCTCGTTGCGCATCCCCGTGCCCACCTGGCTCTTCCGCTCGGCCGCGCGCTCGGCCGCGGCCCTCGCCCGTTCGGCCTCGTAGAGCCGGGAGGCGAGAATTTTCATCGCCCTGTCCTTGTTCTTATACTGGCTGCGCTCGTCCTGACACTCGACCACCGTGCCCGTGGGCAGGTGGGTTATGCGTATGGCGCTCTCGGTCTTGTTGACCTTCTGCCCGCCCGCGCCGGAGGAACGGAAGGTGTCTATCTGCAGCTCGGACGGGTCTATGCTGACCTCGACCTCGCTGACCTCGGGCAGCACGGCGACGGTGACGGTGGAGGTGTGTATGCGCCCGCCGGCCTCGGTCTCCGGCACGCGCTGCACGCGGTGGACGCCGCTTTCGAACTTGAGGCGGGAATACGCGCCGCGGCCCTCGACGGTGAAGCTTATCTCCTTTATGCCGCCGAGCTCCGTCTCGTTGACGTTGGCGACGGATATCTTCCAGCGCCTGGCCTCGGCGTACATGGCGTACATGCGGTAGAGGCTGTGCGCGAAGAGCGCGCTCTCTTCCCCGCCGACGCCCGCGCGTATCTCGACGATGACGTTGCGCTCGTCGTCCGGGTCGCGCGGCGCGAGCTCGTCCTTGAGCCGGGCGGAGAGGGCCTCCGAGCGGCGCTTCGCGTCCTCAAACTCCTCGCGGGCCACCTCGCCGAGCTCGGCGTCGGAGAAAAGGGCCTCGGCCTCGCGCATGTCGTCCAGCGCGGCGAAATACTCCCTCGCGAGCTGCGCCGCCGGCGCAAGCTCCTTGAGCGAGCGCGCAAGGCGCAAATAGGCCTCCGGGTCCGAATAGTTCTCCGGCAGCTCCATCTGCCGCGAGATTTCGTCAAAGTGCTCTATGATCTCCCTGAGTTTTTCAGTCATGCTTTCACTCCTGACGGGAGCTATTGTAGCACAGCCCCGGCAAATTGTAAACGCC
>DVJK01000233.1 GCA_018716795.1 Candidatus Scatomorpha merdipullorum
AGTAGACCGCGCCGGGCTCGGGCGCGTTCTCGTCCGTGTTATAATACGCGCCGAAGTGCTGGGCGCGAAGGCTGAGCCAGATTTTGCCGTCCGCGTAGCTTATGCCGTCGACGCCCTCGGCGCGGCGCTCATAGCGCAGCTCGCCCTCGAGGGAATAGTAGGGGTATTTCGTGAGCTCATCCACGCCGCTCGCGCAGGTTTTGAACCGCAGCTCGCGCCCGCCGCCGGGCTGCTTTTCAACGGCGGCGAGGTATGCCCCGTCGAAGACGTCCCAGTCCTCAATGCGGTGCGAGCCCTTCGGGCGCTCCCGCTGGCTTACGTCGAGGATGAAGGCCTCGCCCTCGCTCCCCGCGCCGCAGGCGAGGAAATCCGTGAGCCGCGCGCGATCGCGGATGCCATAGCTTTCAAACCGGGCGAGCAGGGCCTCGCACTCGTCCTTCGAGAAGAGCTCGAGCGTGTCCGTGACCGCGCCGCTTTCGACATCTATGACCTCGAGCGCCACAGCGCCGCCGCGCGCGACAAGCAGCAGGAGCTCGCCGCCGTCATGGCTCAGGAAGAGCCTCGCGCCCTCCCGGCGGCCGGTGATGGGATGTATGTTTTCAATCGCGTCTATGTCCGCGCGCAGCTCATAGCCGCCCTCGGCCCACCAGCGCTCGCCGGAGGTATCGCCTTCGACGAAGCAGGGGATGCGGAACACGCCGCACTCGCCGCCGGGCAGGCCCGCCGCGTCGAGGTTCTGGCCTATGCCGTTGAAGAGCCCGAGCAGGAGGTACATGTTCCCGTCCGCGGCCACGACGCTGTCAGATACCGCCTCGCCGTAGGCGGAGCTGAAGGCGAAGCTTTCCGCGCTTTTTGTCGGCCGCCGGGCGAAGAAGCCGCGCTCGCCGCTCTCGGTGGAGAGCACCGCGCCGAGGTTGAAGCTCGTGAGCGGCTCGCCCTCGAGGTCGTATATGCCGCCGCTTTCAAAGCTCACGGGAAGGCGGTCGGTGTAGTCCGCGAGCCGGCCGGAGAGGCCGCCGGGCACCTCGGCGCGCGCGTCCTCGAAAACCTCGCGCAGCCAGCCGAGGCGGCTCGTGTCGCCGAGGGTGTTGAATAATCCCGGCTTAAGCTCGCAGGAGAAGCTGCCTTCCACGGCCTCAATGTACGGAAGAGCGTCCGCGTCCCAGCTCAGGGCGGCGGCGGATTTGCCACTCGCGGCGTCGTAGTCCGCCGTGAAATACAGCCTTTACAGATATACCGCCTCGGCCCGGAGCGTGACGGGCGCATCGCCGCGCTCGCCGAGCATGACCTCGCCCTCGAGGCCGTAGCCGCCGCCCTCCGCGCGAAGCGAGGCCGTGCAGGCGGCGGCGAAGCCCAGCGCGAGGGCGAAGAGCAGGGCGAAGGGGATGAATTTTGCCTTCATGCCGCCGCCTCGCTTTCCAGAATCAGCTCGCAGCTGGAGCTCCACGGCGGGCCGCCGGTATAGCTCGAGTATTTCCTGTAGGGCCGGTCGGGGCCGGAGTTGAACCACTGCGTGTATTGGCAGCCCTCGTCCGTCCAGACGGAGAGGGCGTACCAGCCCTCGTAGCTGTGGAATACGTCGTTGTCCTCCGTGTAATCAAAGAGCACGTCGTAGAGGACGAAAAGCCGCTCGCCGTCCGTGAGGAAGTCTGTGCTCTGCCAGTTGCCGCGCAGGATGTCCGTGTTCAGATAGCGCGGCGCGCTGTCGGGCAGGTAGGTGAGCGGCGCGCTCAGAGTGTATTCAAGCGTATAGCGCCCGCCGGAGTACGAGGTCACGGCGACGCCCTCGCCGTCGAAGCGCGAGTCGAGCCGGAAGACGAAGGCCGCGCCCGCGTCGGAGCTGTGCACCTCGAGATTGCAGATATCGAGCGGCTGGTCAATCCCGGCCAGGTCCTCGTTTGTGAGGAGGCCGAGGCGCTGGACCTCGGCCCCGGACGCGGCGTCGAGGGTGACGAGGGATACGCCCTCGCCGTCGAGGACGCCCGCAAGGACAAGCGCGCCGTCCCCGCTGAGGTCGAGCCAGACGCCATCCCAGTCCTCGCCGAGGTCGAGCACGCGCTCTATCGAGGCGAAGTCGAGCTTGAGCCCCGCGCCGAAGGGCTCGCACCTCACGCGCCAGACGCCCCAGCCGCCTCCGGGCAGCTCGCTCCCGTCCAGGAGCTCGCCCGTCTCCTCGCTGCGCAGGGCGACGGAGAAGTAGAACCACTCGCCCGCGGCGAGGCTTGCGCAGGTCACGGCGGGCGGCTGCGCGCCGTCCGGTTCGGCGCAGAAGCGCTGCTCGATGAAAAAGCGCTTGCCCGTCAGCTCATACTCGGCGTTTAAATACACCTCGCCGGGCAGGGGCACCGGGAGGACGCTCCCGAGGTCGAAGCCGTGCAGCGGATTGCCCTCCGCGTCGAAGAGCTCGTCCATGGGGTCGCTTATTATAATGGGCGCGCGCTTTGTGAAATCGTTGAGCAGGAGCCGGGCCGAGGCGGAGTTCTCGCCCGAGGCGTGGTTTTCGCGAAGCTCCGTGTAAAGCGCGATATGGACGGGGTTTTCAATCTCCGCCTCGCCGGCGGGCCACTCGTAGAGCAGGGAGTAGTCGGAGTAGGCTCTGAGCCCCGGCGCGCCGTACTCGCGCGGCCGCCCGCCGGCAATCCAGCGGGAGGAGCTTTCGTTTTCGCCGCTTGCGGGCGAATACTCCGCCGTGAGGCAGAGGTCGCCGCCCAGCTCGGCCTCGGAGCGCAGCACGACTCCCGCGGCGGCGGAGGCCTCGCCGCGCTCGTCCGCGGCGGCGAAGGCGTAATGATTCTGCTCCGCGCCGAGGTACAGCCCGAGGCCCAGGGCCAGCGCGAGGGCCAGGGCCGTCAGCGCGAGGAAGGCGGAAAATCCGGCTTTCATTTTAGCTCCTTTCCGGCCCGGTGAGCCTGAATTCTCCCGTGCCGCTCGAGGGCGGCCGGTTAAAATAATCTGTCAGCTGATGGCTCAGCTGCTCGCAATAGAGGCGGTTCCCATCCCCGTCGAAGGCGGCGAGGCGGTGGGCGTAGGCGAAGCCGCCCTCGGGCGAGCCCTTCGGCCAGTATATGAGCTCGAGCGTATAGAGCAGCCCGTCCTCGCAGGCCGCCGAGGCGAGCGCGGCGGAGACGGGCCCGGCGGGCGCGGCGTCGGGCAGGGAGGCCGCGCCGACCTCGGGCAGGGGCTCAAATCGCCCGTCTTCACAGCGCGCGAAGAAGTAGCGCTCCCCGAGCTGCGCGCGGAAAAGCCCGTCCGAGAAGCCGCAGTTCCAGGCCGTAAAGAGCCTCAGGCCCTGCCCGGGCGCTTCAAGCCCCTCGGCGAGCTTGAGGCGCTGCGCCGCGCGGCCCGTGTCCGGATCTATCTCCGTCAGGTACAGCGCGCCATCCTCGAGCGAGGCGAGGAGCAGCCCGCCCTCCGGCCCGGCGAGCAGCGCGGCGGCGGAGCAGCGCGCGAGAGGGAAGATGTTCTCCGCCGCGCCCAAATCCACGGCGAAGCCGTCCTCTCCTGCCTCGCAGGGCACCCGGTAAATCCCGAAGGCGCCGCCGGGCAGCAGCTCGGGCGAGGCGGGCTCGGCGCCGCCGCCGGTGAAAAACGCCGCGTCGGCAAGCAGCAGATAGAGCCCGCCGCCCGTATAGACGCTGTTCGAGACGGCGTCGACGGCGGGGCCTTCAACGCTGACAAAGAGGGAGTAGGACTCCGTGTTCACATAGAGGCTGAGCTCAAGCTCCGCGTCCTCGGGTGCGGGCAGGGCGAAGCGTTCGCCGCCGGAGGCGAGGCCGTAGGCCGCGGCGCTGTCCGGCTCCCGGGCGATGTTCCGGGTCTGGAAGCAGAGCGGCGCGCGGTCCGTGAAGTCGGAGAGGCTGAAGCGCCGCTCCCCGCCGCCCTCGGCAATAAGGGCCTCGACCTCGTCCGCAAGCGCCGCGGGAAGCTCCCGGGGCAGGGGCTCGCCGAAATCCCAATAGTAGTTCAGCGTCAAAAAGAGCGAGGGGTATTCGAGCGCGGGTTCCGCGCTGTCCTCATGGAGGCGCAGGGGCTCAGGGCTCCAGCGCGCGCCGCGGCTCGAGCCCTCGCCGGAGGAGGCGTCGTAGGTCTCGGAGAGGACGAGGTGCTCCTCAAACGCGGCGTCGAGCGTGAGCTTGAAGCCCGCGGCCTCGCGCGAGCCGGAAAGCAGCTCGCCTTCAAAGTGCGCTTTGTCCTCCTCCGCGCTCAACGCCGCGCCGGCGGCGAGGCCGAAGCCCGCGGCGAGGACGAACAACGCGAGGAAAATCCCGGCTTTAAGCTTCATGCGGCACCTCCTTGGCTGAACCGGTCGGAGCGGTAGACGTTGTGATAGCGCATTTGCCCGTCGAGCGGGCTCGTGAGCCATTCGCAGAATATGATTTCGCCGTTTTCAAAAACGCTCAGGCGCGTGGCCGCCGAGGAGAAGGCATCGTTCCCGGCGTGCTGACAGTAAAGCCGCTCGAGCACGGCGACGCGGCCGCCTGTGAGCTTGACGTCGACGTCCTCGGTATACGTATGCTTGACGCCGCCGCTCACCACGACCTCCTCCGGCACGGGCAGGGAGCCGAGCCGCAGGATGAAGCTTTCGGCGCAGCGGCCGGAGTCCATCCGGAGCGCGACTAGCGTATCACCTCCCGGCATGAGCGCCATAAGCCCGCCCGAGCGCAGGAGCGGCGCCGTGACGAGGCCCTCAAGCCCGCCGGCGCAGTCCGCGGCCTCCGCGGCGCTCATGAGCTCGAGGCGCTGCACGGCGGTGTGCGTCGCCGTCTCTATGACCGTCAGCCAGAGCGCGCCGCCCTCGACGGTGAAGAGCAGGAGCTCCTCTCCCTCCGGGCCCGCCGCGATACGCGCGGCCTCCCAGCCGCCCTCGAGGGGATAGATGTTCTCCGCCTCGGAGAGGTCGAGCCTGAGCCGCCCTTCGGACTCCGAGCCCGCAATGCGGTAAACTCCCCAGCTCCCGCCCGGGAGGCGGCGGAGGACGCGCCGGGGCTCTCAATCCTGCCCTCGCACATGTTAGGCTCGGGCTATGCCGACGACGAAACGCGCTCCAACGTCTCCCGCGGCGGCACGGACTTCATCGACCGCGCCGTGGA
>DVJK01000234.1 GCA_018716795.1 Candidatus Scatomorpha merdipullorum
AGGCACTACGGCGTCAAGCAGGCCCCGACCCTCGTCGTCCCCACCGCGAACGGCTTTGAGAAGTACGCCGGCGCGGGCGCGATAAAGCAGTACATAAATCAGTGACGGATTTCGCCAAAAACGTATACGCAGCCGTGCGGAGCATTCCGCGCGGCTGCGTTATGAGCTATGGGCGCGTGGCGGCGCTCGCGGGCAACCCCCGCGGCGCGCGCGGCGTGGGCTTCTGCCTCCACCGCAACCCGGAGCCCGGAAAAATCCCCTGCCACCGCGTCGTCTTCGCGGACGGCAGCCTCGCAAAGGGCTTCGCCTTCGGCGGCGAGGGCGTGCAAAGGGCCCTCCTCGAGGCCGAGGGCGTCGAATTCCTCCCCGACGGGAGAGTCGACATGGCCAAATGCGGGATATGATGGCGGGAAATTAAGTTTACATAATATTCGGAGGTTATTATATGCCCAATTACTACGACATAGTCGTCGTCGGCGGAGGGCCGGCGGGGCTGACGGCGGCCATTTACGCGCGGCGCGCGGAGAAGAGCGTGCTGATACTTGAGAAAAACGGCTTCGGCGGGCAGATTGCGCAGTCGCCGAGGGTTGAGAATTTCCCGGGCTTCCTCTCCATCTCGGGCGCGGAGCTCTCGGACAAGTTCTTCAACCAGGCGCTCGAGCTGGGCGCGGAGGCCGATTTGAGCGAGGTCACGGGCCTCGCCCCGACCGATGAGGGCTTTATCGTCCGCACCGAGGACGGCGACTACTCCGCGGGCGCGGTCATACTGGCCACCGGCGCGCGGCACCGCCGCCTGGGCCTCCCGCGCGAGGAGGAGCTCTCCGGCAGCGGCGTCTGCTACTGCGCCGTGTGCGACGGGGCCTTCTACCCCGGCAGGCCCGTCGCCGTCGTCGGCGGCGGAGACACCGCCGTGCGGGACGCGCTGCTGCTCTCGAACAGCTGCTCCGAAGTTTACATAATCCATCGCCGCCATGAGTTCCGCGCCGAGGCCTCGAACGTGGAGGCGCTGCGCGCCCGCGAGAACGTACACTTCGTGCTGGGCGCGCGCGCGGCTGAGCTGCTGGGCGAGGACGAGCTTCGCGGCCTGGTCGTGGAGGACGTGGAGAGCGGCGAGAGGCGGACGCTGGAGGTCGACGGCCTGTTTGTCGCCGTCGGGCACGAGAGCGACAACGCGCCCTTCGCGGAGCTCGCCGGGGTGGACGAGCGCGGCTGGTTCACCGCGGGCGAGGACGGCGTGAGCCGGACGCCGGGCGTCTTCGTCGCGGGCGACTGCCGCAATAAGCGCGTCAAGCAGCTCGTCACCGCCGCCGGCGACGGCGCGGCCGCCGCAACCTCGGCCTGCGGGTATTTGGACGGAAAAGCGAAGAATTTCTGAGGGCTTTAAATCATATTTATTTAATTTAATTTTCCTGAGGGGCGCTTTCTTTTGGAGCGCCAAAAGAAAGCGTCCCTCAGACTCCCCGAAAGGAAAAGCGCGTTGCACCTTGACCGGCGGCGCGCAGCGCTTGCGTTGTCACCGGGCGGGTGCTATTCCGAGGTTTCCATCCCTAAATGGTACAAGTTTTTTGCATCGCCGACCGCGATTGGCCGCTGACGGGTTGAAGATTCGGCTGGCATTCAGCCCCCTCTTGGAGGGGGCTGTCAGCGAAGCTGACTGGGGGAGTTCTGCCTGAGCGAAGCTCAGGCAGTTGACCGCGGAGCGGTCAAGACTCCCTCCGACCGGCTCTTCGCGCCGGCCACCTCCCTCCAAGAGGGAGGTTATGGTCTAAACCTTTGGGTTCCCGCCAAACGGCTGACAGGTACAGATTCGCACCCAAAGCGCCTTTCCTTTCGGGGGGACCGGGGACGCTTTCTTTTGTCGCCACAAAAGAAAGCGTCCCTCAGGAAATACTTAAAAATAAAATAAATTTTAAAAAAAAGGAGGCCCCGCCTATGAAAGCCGCATTGATACAGCTCGCCGCCACCGGCGACAAGGAGCGCAACCTCGCCCACGCCCGGGAGATGATTGCCGAGGCCGCGCGCGGCGGCACGGACATAGTCTGCCTGCCGGAGATGTTCTGCTGCGAGTATAAAAACTCCAGCTTTATCGCCCATCAGGAGCCCGCGGGCGGCCCCGCCTGGGCCATGCTCAGCGCCGCGGCGCGGGAAAACGGCGTCTGGCTCATAGGCGGCACGATACCCGAGAGCGCGGACGGCAGGCTCTATAACACCAGCTTCGTCTTCGACCGCGAGGGCCGCCAGGCCGCCCGGTGCCGCAAGAGCCACCTCTTTGACATCGCGGTCAAGGGCGGGCAGCACTTCCGCGAGAGCGACACCTTCACGCCCGGCGACGAGGTCGTCAGCTTCGACACCGAATTCGGGAGGCTCGGCCTTTGCATCTGCTTCGACATGCGCTTCCCCGAGCTCGCGCGCCTCATGGCCCTCGACGGGGCCTGGGCCGTCTTCTGCCCGGCCAGCTTCAACATGACGACCGGCCCGGCGCATTGGGAGATAATGTTCCGCTCCCGCGCCGTCGAGAGCCAGGTGTACACGCTCGGCTGCGCGCCCGCGCGGGACGAGCAGGGCTCCTATGTCAGCTACGCCAACTCCATCATCGTCCACCCCTGGGGCAACGTCCTCGCGCGCGCCGGTGCCGAGGAGTGCATACTCCGCGCCGAGATAAGCGCCGACGAGGCCGCCTCCATCCGCGAGCAGCTTCCCCTCCTCTCCGCGAGGCGGACGGACATGTACGCGCTCGAGCGGCGCGGGAAATAAATAAGGGCTCCCTCGAGAGAGGGAGCCTTTTTGGTATGTTTACGCCGTCGCGGCGGTTATGGGGTTCTTGAGCGTCACCGCCCGGCCTATGCCGAAGAAGACGGCGGCGAGCGCGAGGAAGAAGACGTCCATGTTGATCGGGGCCTTGACCACCCAGACAAAGAAGTTCGTGAGCGCGAGCCGGAGCCAGTCGTAGCTCGCGGAGGCGTTTATGAAGAGGATGAAGGCCGCGCCCATGCCGAGCGAGAGTATCCACTTCCCGGCCTTGCCCAGCCGCCAGTAGACCAGCGAGAGCATCACGCCGCAGCCCGCGAGGGCGAGGCTCGCGGCCGTGCCGGTTATGAAGCACATCAGCATCTCGCCCAGGGTGTCGGGCGTCATCTCCTGCAGGAAGGCCATGGAATAGAGGTCGATTATTATGAGCTCGGTGTCCAGCAGCGCCCAGAGCTTGTAGAAGACGAGGCAGTTGAGGTTCAGCAGCAGGGCCGTTGCCGCCAGGCAGGCGAGGTTCGCGAGGAAGCTCGTCGTGCGGCCCGCGCCGTTCTGGATGCCTATGCGCATGTCCTCGCGTATGGTGACGATGCCGACCACGAACATGAATATGACGTAGGGCATGGTAAAGTTCATCGTGGCGAATCTCTCGGTGACGACGCCGTCCACGCTCTCCTCATAGCCGCCGAAGGTGACGATGCCGAAGTAGCTCAGCACGGTCATGACCACCATGACCAGCATGACCACGCCGCCGGAGATGAGGCAGTCGCGCATACGGTATTTGAAAATGGGTGCGAATCTCATTTTACTTCCCTCCTGTCGGCCTCGTTCATGAGGCTGATGAAGTAGTCCTGCAAATCCATGCCCGCGAACTCGAGCCCGGCGGGCGCCTCCGCCTCCGGCTCGCCCTCGACGCAGGCGGTCTTGAGCCCGCCGAGGCTGTTTACGTTCAGCACATGCCGTCCGGCGCAGTAGGCGTCGACGGCGGCGGCCGGCCCGCTCACCTGATAGGCGGCGCCCGTGAGCGCGGCGGTGTCCATGTCGCGCAGTATCCTGCCCGAGTGGATTATGACCGCGTGGCTTATGAGGCTCGCGGCCTCCTGGATGAGGTGCGTGGAGAGTATGACGGTCTGCTCCGTCTGGGCTGCGCGCTCCATCAGCAGGCGGTAGAAAAGGTCGCGGTGCTGCGCGTCGAGGCCGAGGACGGGCTCGTCGAATATCACGTAGGGCGTGCTCACCGCGAGGGCCAGCGTGAGGCGGAAGATGCTCGCGTAGCCGGTCGAGAGGCTCTTGACCTTTTTCTTGAGCGGCAGCTCGAAGCGCTTCGCGACCGCGAGCGCGTAGTCCATGTCAAAGGTAGGGTAAAAGCTCTTCGTGAGCCGGAGCGCGGGCTCCACCTTCATGCTGTCGGGAAAGAGGTTGGCCTCCGCCATCATGTAGACCCGGCCGAGCGCCTTGTCGCGCCCCGGCGCCCTCTCGCCGTCTATAAGCACCTCGCCCTCGTCGGCGAAGATGCGGTTCGTTATCACGTTCATCATCGTCGTCTTGCCCGCGCCGTTCGCGCCGAGCAGGCCGTACACTATCCCTCCGCCGAAGCTGACGGAGACCTTGTCGAGCGCGGTCGTCGCGCCGTAGCGCTTGGTGACGCCCTTCAGTTCTATTGCCATAGTTCTTACTCCTTTTCCTCATAGGCCCTGGCTGTCAAAGCCTGCAGCTCGTCTTGCGTGAGGCCCAGCGCTTTGGCCTCCCTCGCGACCGGCAGAACGCGCTCCGAGTAAAAGCTCTCGCGCTTTTTGCGAAGCAGCTTCTCGCGCGCTCCCTCCGAGACGAACATGCCGACGCCCCGCTTTTTGTAGACGAGGCCCTCGTCGACCAGCAGGTTGATGCCCTTGAGCGCCGTGGCCGGATTTATCTTCAGCGCCGCGGAGTATTCCGTTATGGAGGGTATCTGCCCCTCCTCGGGAAAGGCGCCGGAGATTATGCCCTCCTCCAGCATCTCCGCCAGCTGGAGGAAGATAGGCCTTGTGCCGTCAAAACCAGCCATGTGCTCACCTCCTTGTTAGTCGGTTAGTTACTTGAGTAATTAACCGTGCAACTAACATAGCAGAAGCGCGGCCGTTTGTCAAGGGGCTTTATAAAAAATTTTTCGCCTATGTATGGACGCGGCGTCCGGGAGGCCCTCGCTCCCCGGACGCCGCGTGTCCATCCCGTCTCAGGCCTCCTGCGCCTCGGCCAGACGGGCCAAGGCGTCGGCCAGGCGTCCGGCGAAGGCCGGGTCGGGCGCGGCGGCCTCTATTACCACCGCGCTCTCGTCCGCCGCCGGGCGTATGCGGGCGCGGCAGTGCTCGGAGCCGAGGGTGAGGCCGTCCGTGAAGTCCGCGCCGCACTCGGCGAGGCCCAGGCTCAGCGCGCGCATGAGCCTCGCGCGGTCGCGGCAGCTGACGCGGCGCGCGCCGGCGCTCTCCCAGGGCAGGGGCACGCTGACGGACGGGGCCCTCGCGGCCTCGGGCGGGATGAAGCCCTCCACGCCCTCGAGCCGCAGCTTCCCGTCCAGGGCGTCGACGCAGCACTGGTAATAGGAGCGCGGCGTGCCCACGTCACACCAGTAGCCCTCGAGCAGCGCGCCGTGTATCCGCTCGCCGCGCTCGAGCAGCAGCGGGAAGAGGTCGCGGGCGAAGTCGAACTCCCGCCCCTCGGGCACGTAGTCCATGGCGCGCGGGCTTATGGCGTAGATGCCCGTGCTCACGAGGTCGGAGACGACGCGGCCCCAGTCCGGCTTCTCCACAAAGCAGCGCAGATCCCAGTTTTCGTCCGGCACGGCGACGCCGTAGCGCAGCGGCTCCGGACACTCGCAGAGCGCCACGCTGACCGCCGCGCCGGAGCGCTCATGCCCACGCATGAGCTCGCGCAGGTCGAAGTCGCAGGCCGCGTCGCCGCTCATGACGAGGAAATCCCCTCCGCCGAGCAGGTCCATGCAGGCCTTGACCGAGCCCGCCGTGCCCAGGGGCTGGGTCTCCACGCGCCAGTCGAGCGTGACGCCGAAGTCCTCGCCGTCGCCGAAGTAGTCCATTATCGGCCCGGGATTATAGCGCAGCGTGCCCACGAGCTCGGTGAAGCCGGCGCGGCGCAGAAGCTCCACGCAGCGCTCCATGATGGGCTTGCCCAGGAGCGGGACCATGGGCTTCGGGAGCTCGCCGGTCACGGCCTTGAGCCTGCGCCCCTCGCCTCCCGCCATTATAACGGCTTTTCGTTTCATCGTTTCCATGCGCTTAGGATTTGCACTGCGGGCTTAAAATATAGTTGTAAAGATGCGGCAGGTTTGATATAATAAAAAACTACATTAGTATGGCATATTTTGCGCGTTTCCCATCGCCGCGACAGAGGGAGCTGATGCGTTTGAATAAGAAAATAAAGCACCTGGCGGAGCCCAGCGGGCGGCTTTACCTCGTGGTGCTGATAGCCTTCACGGCGGCCTCGCTGCTCTTCGGGCAGTATATCCTGGCCGCGGCCGAGGGCGCCATCGTCCTGCTTTTGATAATCAGCTCGCTGTTCATCGGCCGCCGCCGCCGGCGCGAGCTGATGGAGTATATCGAGTCGGTCACCTACGACGCGGACACGGCGAAGAACAACACGCTTTTGAACTTCCCGCTGCCCATGGCGGTGTTCTCGCTCAACGACCTGCGCGTCATATGGGCCAACCAGATATTCTTCAACATGTGCGGCGTCTCCGGCTCGCGTTTCGAGGCGAGGCTGGACACGCTGGTGCCGGAGTTCTCCGCCAAGTGGCTGCTCGAGGGCAAGACGCAGAGCCCGGGCCTCATGGCCATAAACGGCCGCAAGTACCAGATACACGGCAACATCATCCGCCCCGGCGAGGATGAGGAGAGCGCCTCCCACGGCTTCATGGGCATAGCCTACTGGGTCGACGTCACGGAGTATGACGACGTGCGCATAAGGTACGAGGAGACGCGCCCCGTCGTCAGCGTGCTGATAATAGACAACTATGACGAGCTCATACGCAGCCAGCCCGAGCGCGTCAAGAACGACCTGCGCGACGCGGTCGAGGACCTCATAAACCAGTACTGGGAGGGCCGCGACGCCGTCATACGCCGCTTTGACCGCGACAGGTACATCGTCATCTTCGAGGAGCGCTATCTCGAGGAGCTGCGCCGGAACAAGTTCGCCCTGCTCGAGCAGGCGCACTCGGTGACCAGCCCCTCGGGCATCCACGCCACGCTCTCGCTCGGCCTCGGGCACGACGGCGCGGGCTTCGCCGAGGACTGGCAGTTTGCCTCCCTCGCGGCGGAGATGGCCCTCTCCCGCGGCGGCGACCAGGCCGTCATAAAAAACCGCCTGAGCTTCGAGTTCTTCGGCGGGCGCGGCAGCGAGATCGAAACCCGCACGAAGGTCAAGAGCCGCGTCATGGCCAACGCCCTGGCCGAGCTCGTCGCCGACTCCTCGCGCGTCTTCGTCATGGGGCACAGGTACGCCGACCTCGACGCCGTGGGCGCGGACGCCGCCGTCTGCTGCCTCGCGCGCAAGAAGGGGAAGCTCTGCAAGATAGTCATAGACCCGGACAAGAACGCCTCCGCCCTGCTCATAGAGCGGCTGAAGGCCGAGCCGGAGTATAAAAACGCCTTCATAACGCCGCAGGAGGCCATGCTTCAGGCCGACGGGCGGAGCCTGCTGGTCGTCGTGGACACAAACCGGCCCGAGCAGGTCGAGGACGCGAACCTCCTCGCCGCCATGAACCGCGTGGCCGTCATCGACCACCACCGCCGCGCCGCGACCTATATCCAGAACGCCGCCCTCACCTTCTACGAGCCCTACGCCTCAAGCGTCTGCGAGCTCATGAGCGAGGTGCTGCAGGAGGTCTGCGAGAGCGAGGACATCCTCCGCTGCGAGGCCGAGGCCATGCTGGCCGGCATCGTGCTGGACACGAAGAACTTCACCATACGCACCGGCGAGCGCACCTTCGAGGCCGCGGCCTTCCTGCGCCGCTGCGGCGCGGACACCACCGAGGTCAAGAAGCTCCTGCAAAATGACATGGAGGACACCGTCGCGCGCTACCGCATAATGCAGAACGCCCAGCTCTACCGCGGCAGCATCGCCGTCGCCGCGCCGGAGACGCCGCAGGACCGCATAATAATCGCCCAGGCGGCGGACGAGCTTTTGAACATCTCCGGCGTGGAGGTCAGCTTCGTCGTAAGCCCGACGGAGGACGGCGGCGCGAATATCTCCGCGCGCAGCATAGGCGACATCAACGTGCAGGTTATCATGGAGAAGCTCGGCGGCGGCGGCAACCGCTCCGCCGCGGCCTGCCAGATACCGAACACCACGCTCCGCGACGCGGTGAACGCCCTGTTCGCGGCGATAGACGAGTACCTTGACGGCTAAAGCCGGTGAAATGCGCGCTTCGCGCGCGTGAAGTACGCTTTGCGTGTGAAATGCGCTTCGCGCGTGAAATGCTGCGCCGCGGCGATGTTGTGTGCCGCAATTCACGAATTGCGGCACGAAATTGAAAAAAATACGTGAAAGGACAGATATATATGAAAGTCATCTTCAATCAGGACGTCCGCGGACAGGGGAAGAAGGGCGAGCTCAAGGACGTGTCCGACGGCTACGCGCGCAACTATCTGCTGCCGCGCAAGCTGGCGAGCGAGGCGACGCCGGATATGCTCAACGCCTTCAAGCTCAAGGAGAAGGCCAAAAAGGCGCAGATGGAGCGCGAGAAGGCCCAGGCCGAGGAGAACGCCAGGCGGCTCGAAGGCGTCATGGTCACTATAAGCGCCCGCGCCGGCCAGGGCGGCAGGCTCTTCGGCGCGATAACGAGCCAGGAGATTTCCGACGCCCTCAAGGAGCAGCACGGGATAGAGATTGAGAAGAACAAGCTTGTCCAGAGCGAGCCCATCAAGAGCTTCGGCTCCTTCGAGGTGAAGTGCAAGCTCGGCTACGAGGTCAGCGGGAAGATAAGCGTCCTCGTCACCGAGAAGAAATAAGCCATGGACGAACTGCTCGGCAGGCGCGTGCCATACTCCGCCGAGGCGGAGCAGGCCGTGCTCGGTTCCATGCTCATAGACCCGCGCTGCATCCCCGACGTCATAGGCGCGGTCAAGGCCGACGACTTCTACGTCCAGGCCAATAAGGAGATTTTCGAGACCGTCTTCTCCATGTTCTCCTTCGGCCAGACCGTCGACCCCGTGACCGTCCTCGACGGGATGAAGGCGCGCGGCGTCCTGCACGACGGCTCCAGGCAGTACCTCCTCGACATGATGGCGGTGACGCCGACGGCGGCCAACGTGCTTGAATACGCGGCCATAGTGCGCGACCGCGCGCTGCTGCGCGCCCTCGCCTCCGTGGGCGAGGAGATAACGAACATGGTATACTCCGGCTCCGGCCAGGCGGACAGCGTGCTCGAGGCCGCCGAGCGGAAGATATACGCCCTCAGCCGTGACCGCGGCGAGGGCGGGCTCACGCCCGTGGCCAGCGTCGTGCAGCGCGTCTTCGAGGCGATAAGCGAGGCCGCCGAGAGCGAGAGCTCCATACCCGGCCTCTCGACCGGCCTGCCCGACCTCGACCGGGCCATACTCGGCCTCGGCCCCGGCGACTTCACCATCGTCGCCGCCCGGCCCGGCATGGGCAAGACCAGCATGGCCCTCAACATCGCGAGAAGCGTCGGCAAGACCAGCGGCAAGACCGTGGCCTTCTTCTCCCTGGAGATGAGCCGCGAGCAGCTTGTGACCCGCCTGCTCTCCGCCGAGGGCCTTGTGGACGGCAAGAAGCTCCAGACCGGCCGCCTGACGGACGACGACTGGCGGCGCGTCTCAGCCGCGGCCAACGTCCTCTCCGCCACGGACATACGCATTGACGACAACCCCTCCCTCACCGTCGCGGACATGAACGCCCAGTGCCGGAGGCTCAAGAACCTCGGCCTCGTCGTCGTGGACTACCTGCAGCTCATGCAGAGCGCGGGCAGCGGCAACTCCTGGGCCAACGAGAGCCGCGTCCAGGCGGTCAGCGACATAAGCCGCATGATGAAAATCATGGCCAAGGAGCTCGGCGTGCCCGTGCTGTGCCTCAGCCAGCTCTCGCGCGCCTTCACCCAGCGCAAGGACAAGCGCCCGATGCTCTCCGACCTGCGCGAATCCGGCGCGATTGAGCAGGACGCCGACGCCGTCCTCGCCCTGCACCGCGAGGGCGCATATGACCCCGAGTATGAAAATCCCAACGAGGTGGAGCTCATACTGCTCAAGAACCGCCGCGGCGAGACGGGCACGATATATCTCAGCTGGCTGCCCGAGTATACGAGCTTCATGCCCCTGGACAAGAGACACGAGGAATGAAAATGATGGATCGTACAGACCTCTCCGGCCTCCGCGTGCTCTGCGCCGTCTCCGGCGGGGCGGACAGCGTGTACCTGCTGCATAAATGCTGCGAGCTGAGGGCCGCGAAGGGCCTTTCCGTCTGCGCGGCGCACTATAATCACTGCCTGCGCGGGGAGGAGAGCGAGCGCGACGAGCGCTTCGTGCGCGCGCTCTGCGAGGAGCTCGGCGTGGAGCTGAAGGCGGGCCGCGGCGACGTGGCCGCCTACGCGCGGGAAAACAAGCTCGGCATCGAGGAGGCGGCGCGCAAGCTGCGCTACGAATTCCTCGAGCGCGCCGCCGACGAGCTCGGCTGCGAGATGATTCTGACGGCGCACAACGCCGACGACAACGCCGAGACCATGCTCATGGCCCTCGCGCGCGGCGCGGGGCCGCGCGGCCTCGCCGGCATCCCTCCGGTGCGAGGGCGCGTCGCGCGCCCCATGCTGGACGTCACCCGCGCCGAGATAGAGCGCTATCTCGCCGAAAACGGCTTTGAATACGTCGAGGACAGCACGAACGCCTCGACGGACTACACGCGCAACCGGATACGCAAGCTCGTCATGCCCGTGCTGCGGGAGAT
>DVJK01000024.1 GCA_018716795.1 Candidatus Scatomorpha merdipullorum
CTGGCCTGCATGGCCCTGCTGCTCGAGGACGAATTCCCCGGGCTCGACATGGCGAGGGTCATGAGGATGTGCCTCATCCACGACTGGGGCGAGGCCGTCACGGGAGACATCCCGAGCTTCCTCAAGACCGAGGCCGACGAGCACAGCGAGCTCGACGCCATACATGAGCTGACGGCGAAGCTGCCGGAAATCCGGCCCAGGCTCGACGCGCTGTACGCCGAGATGGAGGAGAGGAAGACGCCGGAGGCGCGGATTTACAAGGCCCTCGACCGCCTCGAGGCCGTCATACAGCACAACGAGGCCCCGCTCTCCACCTGGCTTCCGCTTGAGCGCGAGCTCAACCTCACATACGGCGTCGAGGACTGCGCGCCCTTCCCCTTTTTGCGCGAGCTGCGCGAGCTCGTGAACGAGGAGACGAGGAAAAAGCTGGCCGAAGAGGCTCAGTGAAAGTCGCGCATGCAGCTCTTGACCGCCTCGGCGAGCAGGTCGCCCGAGCCGGCCTCCACCAGGCGGCGGCGGGCGGAGCGCCCGTCCTCGCCGGGAAGCAGCTCTATGCCGGCGCGGCCCAGGCGCCGCGCCGCGCTGCCGTCGGCGTCCGCGAGCAGGGCCGAGGCCGTGAGCCTGCCCTCCTCGGCGGCGAGCCGCAGGCAGACGCAGCGGCCCGTGAAGGCGCGGTAAAAGCTCTCGTCCGGCTCCGGCTCGACCGCCGCGAGCACGGCGGTGTCCACGTCCAGGTCGAGCAGCTTCGCCGTCAGCGCGCGGGTGAAGGTGGCGGCGTTGGGGAAGATAGAGGCGTCGACCGTATAGCCCGGGATGTGCTGGGCCTCGCCGCGGCGAAGGGAGGGCCCGGAATCCGTGGCCACCAGCGCGGCGAGCTCAAAATCCGGGATTTCGCCGAAGAAAAGGCTGTCCAAAAGGCTCTGTATTTCCGCTCCGTCACCGGAGACGACTGCGGCTGCCCTCGCCATACTCAAACCTCCTTGCCCAAAAGCTTCGCCGCGGCGGCGGTGTTGCGCCCCTCGAGCGCCCGGAGCGCGGCGACGCTCGCCTCAAGCGCCTCGCCGTCCGCGCGCCTGGCCGCCGCCCTTTCGCAGAGGGCGCGGAGCGCGTCCGCCGTCACGTCCTCGAGCCCGGCGCACTCGCCGTCTATGCAGCGCAGGAAGGCCGTGACCTTCGGGTCGTAGCTCACGCCGACGACGGGCGTGCCCTGGCCGGCCGCGAATATGAGCCCGTGCAGGCGCATGGAGACGACAATCTCCATGCGCTTCATCACGCCTATGGCGAGCGGGGAGCCGAGCGGCCCGGAGAGGGCGGCGCGCGGCAGGTCGGAGGGCAGCTCGGCGGCGAGCGCCTCGCCCACGGCGGCGTCGCTCTTGTGGTTTATCGGGATGAACACCGGCGTGAGGCCGAGCGCCCTGTATACATACTCCGCGCAGTCGAGGAAGGCCGCGCGCTTTTCCTCAAAGCCCGGCCAGGGCCGGAGCGCGAAGCCGGCGCAGCGCGTGCCCGGCGCAATCCCGGCGCGCTCCAGCAGCGCGTCCACCTCGCTCTCCGGCGCGGGCGGAAGCGTGAGCGCCGGGTCCGCGGCGAGGATAATCTCCGGCTTCGTCACGCCGAAGCGCGCGAGCTCCGCGACGGAGTCCGGCTCGCGCAGGGTTATGACGTCGACGTTCTCGTTGAGCGTCCGGCGCGTGCGCTCGACGCCGGACTCGCGCGTGACGGGCCCTATGCCGCAGCCGTACATCATAACGCGGCAGCCGCGCGCCTTCGCCGCGCGCAGCGTGAAGAGGTAGTACCAGAGGCTCCGGCGGCTGGTGACGTCCTGGATGAGGCTTCCGCCGCCGTTGATGTAGAGCGCGCGCCGGCGCATGAGCGAGAGGACGCGCGGGATGTTGAAGGTGTGCGCCGTCTCGACGTCGAGCCGCGCCTCGGCCCCGCGCGGGTCGCGCGAGAGGACGGAGACGGGCATGAGCGGGTCTATGCCGCGCATCTCGGCCACCAGGGCGTCGAGAATGGCCTCGTCGCCCGCGTTGCCCATGCCGTAGGCCCCGCATATGAGCACGCCGGCCTTGCCGGAGCGCGCTTCGCGCTCGAGAATCTGTTCGTACACCGCGACCTGCTCGCGGCAGGTGACGTCGATGGAGTATTCGCGTGAGGCGCGCTCAAAGAGGGCTTCGCCCAGCGCCCTTCGCCTCTCCCCGCTCGCGGCCAGCTCCGCAATGCGCGCGCCGAGCGTTTCAAAGTCGCCTGGCTCGGCGAGAAAGCCCGTCTCGCCGTCCGTTATGAGCTTCGGTATGCCGCCGACGCGGGTGGAGACCGTGGGCAGGCGGTGCGCCGCGCCCTCGGTTATCGCGTAGGGGAAGGTCTCGGATATGCTCGTGAGCGCGTTGACGTCCACGGAGCCGTAGAACTCGTCCATGTCGTCCAGCCAGCCGCAGAGGGTGAGGGAGTCGGCCATGCCGAGCTCGGCGGCGAGCTCCGTGAGCCGGGGCCGCTCCGGCCCCTCGCCGGCGATGATGAGGCGTATGCCCGGCCGGCTCTCCCGCGCCTTCGCGACGGCGCGCACCAGCGTGGCGAGGTCCTTCACGGGGTCGAGCCTCGCCGCCGCGCCCACGACGACGTCGCCGGGCGAGACGCGCGCGCCCACGCGCTTATAGAAGGCCGCGCGGTCGGTTCCGGGTATGGCGCGGGTGAAGTCGATGCCGTTATAGATGGCAAAGGTGTCGTTCCGGCGGAAGCCGCGCTCTATGAGCAGGGCGCGCATGGCGTCCGAGACGCCGATGTGGTATTTTATCTGCCGGAGCGCCCAGGCGTTGAGGACGCCGTAGCTCATCGCGGCCAGCGGGCGGCCGAGGTAGTCGAGCTTCCAGTCGCTGTGCACGGTGCTGACGACGGGCAGCCGCGTCCGGCGCGCGAGAAGCGCCCCGGCCAGGTTCCCGCGGGAGCCGTGCGAGTGTATGAGCTCGAAGCCCTCCGAGCGGATAAGCGCCTCCACCTCGCCGAGCGCGGCGAAGAAGCGTCCGGGGAAGACCAGCGTCCTTATTCCGAGCTGCCTCGCCTCCTCGGCGAAGGGCCCGTCGCGGAAGCAGACCAGGGCGACCTCCAGCTCGCGGGAGAGGCCGTTGAGCAGGGAGTGGACGTGGGTCTTGGCCCCGCCCGTGTCGCCGCCGCTTATAAGATGTATAACTTTCACTTTAACCTCCGCGCCGCTTGCTTCTCGCGTGACTGTGGTGTAAAATAGCAGGCGGCAATAGTGTTATTATAAATGAAAGAGGCCGGATGGTCAATATATGTGAGGACGGGAGAGAGCATGACCACTATATATCTGATACGTCACGCCGAGGCGGAGGGCAACCTGTTCCGCCGCGCGCAGGGGCACTGGAACGGGAAGCTCACCGAACGGGGCCGGGCGCAGGTCGGCGCCCTGGCGGAGCGCTTCAAGGACGCGCGCATAGACGCCGTGTATTCAAGCGACCTCGACCGCGCGAAGGAGACGGCGGGCGCGCTGCTGCGCGGCCGGGAGCTCACGCTTCGCGTCACGCGCGAGCTTCGCGAGATACACATGGGCGTCTGGGAGGGCGACAGCTGGGGCAACCTCGCCGCCCGCTGGCCCGAGCAGATGTACAACTTCAATAACGACCCGGAGAAGTGGTCCGTGCCCGGCTGCGAGAGCTTTGAAGCCTGCCGCGTGCGCATGACGCGCGCCATAGAGGCGATAGCCCGCGAAAACGAGGGGAAAACCGTCGCCGTCGTCGCGCACGGCATGTGCATCAAGATTTTCCTCATGTCCGTCCTGGGCATCAACCCGGGCGAGCCCGAGGCCATGATGCACGGCGACAACACCTCCGTGAGCCTGCTCCGCTTTGAAGACGGGAGATTCGAGGTGGAGTATTATAACGACAACTCCCATCTCGGCGAGCTCTCCACCTTCGCGAGGCAGCAGTGGTGGCGCGACACGAGGAAGGACGATCCCACCAGCCTCGCCTTCGAGCCGCTCAACCCGCGCAATAAGCAGGAGGCGGAGTTTTACGTCCGCTGCTACCGCGACTCCTGGGTGGCGGCCCACGGCTCTGATGCCGGGTTCATGAGCGGCGTATACCTCTCCGGCGCGCGCAGCCACGCCGCGCGGGATCCCGAGAGCCTGCTCAAGGTCCTCTCCGGCGGCGAGCCGGTCGGCGTCCTCGAGCTCGACCCCAAGCGCGGGAAGGAGGACAACTGCGGCTGGATAAGCCTTTTGTACCTCCTGCCCGAGTACCGCGGGCACAACCTGGGCGTCCAGCTCATAGGCATGGCCTCGGCGTATTTCTTCCGGAAAAGGCGCGGCGCCGTGCGGCTGCACGTCGCGGTGTCCAACGAGCACGCGATTGGCTTCTACCGGCACTACGGCTTCAAGGACCTGCGGGTGGAGCCCGGCGTGGCCAGCGACCAGATTCTCATGGAGCGCGAGCTTTAATGATACTTCCCGCGCACATTGAAAGGCTCCGCCTCCCCGACGAGGGGCGCATCATAGTCATCTCGGACGTCCACGGCAACCTCCCCTACCTGAAGGGCCTTCTGAACAGGCTCGAGCTCAGAGACGAGGACACGCTCGTCTTCGACGGCGACACCATGGAGAAGGGGCCGCAGAGCCTCGACACGCTCCGCTTCCTCATGGAGCTCGACAAAAAGCGCCGCTGCCTCTTCGTCCTCGGCAACTGCGACTACTGGTACGACGAGCACGACCGCACAAAGCCCTGCACGGACTGGTACGTCAAGGAATATCTCCTCACCGGCGGGCACGGCCTCGGGCCCGGCCTGCTCGCGCAGATGTGTGCCGAGGCGGGCTTCGAGCTCCGGCCGGATTACGACGTGGACGAGTTCCGCCGCGTCCTCGGCGGGCGCTTCGCCGCCGAGTTTGAGTTCCTGGGCAGAATGCCGCAGCTCATAGAGACGGAGCACTATGTTTTCGTCCACGGCGGCATACCGGAGGGCGCCCCGGAGAGCTGGGACGGCTGGCACCTTATGAAAAACGACAATTTCATGAGCCGGGGCCGCAGATTCTCAAAGTGGGTCATAGTCGGGCACTGGCCCGTCGTGCTCTACCGCGAGAACGTCACGGACGCGCGCCCGATAATCGACCGCGAGAGCCGCATTATCAGCATAGACGGCGGCTGCGTCCTCAAGGACGACGGGCAGCTCAACGCCCTTATCATACCCCATAACGGCAGCGAGGATTTCACTTACACCTGGTACGATCCCTTCCCC
>DVJK01000235.1 GCA_018716795.1 Candidatus Scatomorpha merdipullorum
GCCCACGCCGGGCTCACCGACGAGGACGGGGTTGTTCTTCGTCCGGCGCGAGAGAATCTGTATCACGCGCTCGAGCTCCGTATCGCGGCCCACGACGGGATCCATGCGCCCGGCGGCGGCCAGAAGCGTGAGGTCGCGGCTGTACTGGTCGAGTATGCGCGTCTCCGCGCGGCGGGCCGGGCTCTTGACCGCGGCCCGGCCCGCCTGCGCCCCGCCCTGCCGCCGCTCGCCCGCGCCGAAGAGGTCCAGCACCGAGCGGGCCAGCTCTCCGGCGTCGGCCCCGGCGCGCTCCACGGCCCTCGCGCCCGCGCCGCCGGCCTGGCTCAGGACGCCGAGCAGGATGTGCTCCGTGCCCACGTAGCCGTGGCCCAGCCGCGCGGCCTCGCGGGAGGCGGACTCGAGCGCGGCGCGCGCGGTCTCCGTCAGGCCCTGCTCCGGCCCGCCCGGCTCGCCCGCGCCGCTCACGAGCACCACCGCGCGCGTGAGCGCGGCCATGTCCAGCCCCGCCGAGGCGAGCACCCGCGCGCCCAGGCCCTCCGTCTGGGCCGCCACGCCCAGCAGCAGGTGCTCCGTGCCCACATAGCCGTGGCCCAGCGAGGCCGCCGCGTCCCTGGCCGATTTGAGCGCCGACGAGGCCCTGTCCGTGAATCTGACGCCGTTTTTCATATCCGCGCGCCTCCTTTGAGGAAATTTCCGCCCCTCTCCGCCCTCGCGGAGCGGGAACACAGCTAAGTATTGCCAAACGCGCCGCGGAGTAGACAGAGGGCGCGCGGCGGCAAATTGAAATTTGGTGTTGCTTTTCCCGCGGGTTGTGTTACAATAACAGGCGTAACCGGGGCTCAAAAGGCTCCCGATAAATCACAACGAGAACGGAGGTTAGATTATGGCTTACGTCATCAATGACAACTGCGTTTCCTGCGGCACCTGCGCTGCCAACTGCCCTGTTGAGGCCATCGACATGGGCGACGACAAGTACGTCATCGACCAGGACAAGTGCATCCAGTGCGGCACCTGCAAGGAGAACTGTCCCGCCGAGGCCATCGTCGAGGAGTAATTTCCGGCGATCGCTTTCCGACTGGAGGCCGCAGACGCGGCGCGCAATCCCGGCGGATTCATACCCGCCGGGATAATTTATCCTTCCCGGACGCGAAAGGAAGCCCTTCCCGTCCTTCCTTCGCGCCGCTTTTCCCGCGAAGGCCGCCGGCCTCACGCCTTTTCGGCGCCTTCGCTGTTTTTTCACTCAACCCAAGCGCCCGCGCGAGCGGGCTTGTCTCTTATATGGAGGGCGCTATGACTCAACTCTGGCCCGGCGGGCCGCTATACGACGGCGAAGGGGCCTTCCCCGTCACGACGGACAGCGTGCTGCTGGCGGATTTCGCCCGCGTCAGAAGCTCCGACGCGGTGTACGAGCCCTGCTGCGGGGCCGGGCTCATCTCGGTGCTGCTGCACGCGCGCGCCGGAGGCGCGCGCTTCTTCGCCGTGGAGCTCGACAGCGCCGCCGCCGCGGCCGCCGAGCGCAACTTCGCCGCGAACGGCCTCGCAGAGCGCGTCGTCTGCGGCGACGCGCTCGACAAAGCCGCGCAGCCTCCGCCGGAGAGCTGCACGCTCGCGGTCTGCAACCCGCCCTACTTCGCCGCGGGCAGCGGCCGCGCCGCGCCCGACGAAACACGCGCCCGGCAGAGGAGCGAGGCCGCGCTGGACTTCGCCTCCCTCGCCCTCTCCGCCGCCCGCGCGCTGAGGCAGGGCGGGCGCTTCGCCTTCGTCCACCGCACCGAGCGGCTGGCCTCCCTCTTCGAGGCGCTGAGGGCCGCCCGGCTTGAGCCCAAGCGCCTGCGCCTTGTCCAGCACCGTCCGGACAGCGCGCCCTCCCTCGCGCTCTGCGAGGCCGTCAAGCTCGCCGCGCCGGGGCTCCGGGCGGAGCCGGCGCTCATATTATACGACGCCGGCGGCGCGGAGAGCGCCGAATTCCGCCGTATATATCGCATGGAGGTCTGAGTATGCCTGGTAAACTCTGCCTTGTGGGCACGCCCATAGGGAACCTGGGCGACATATCGCCGAGGGCCCTGCGCGCGCTGGAGGAGGCGGACTTCATCGCCGCCGAGGACACGCGGGTGACGCTGAAGCTCCTCAACCACTTCAACATAAAAAAGCCGCTCGTGAGCTATTACGAGCACAACGCCCGCTCCGCCGGCGAGCGGATACTTGAGCGGATACTCGCCGGGGAGAGCTGCGCGCTGGTGACCGACGCGGGCATGCCCAGCGTCTCCGACCCGGGCGAGGACCTCGCCGCGCGCTGCGCCGGGGCGGGCGTCGAGCTCACGGCCGTGCCCGGCCCCTGCGCCGCGGTGACGGCCCTCGCGCTCAGCGCGCTGCCCGCCGGCCGCTTTTGCTTCGAGGGCTTTCTCTCCACCTCGGGCAGGAGCCGGAGGGAACATCTGGAGAGCCTGAAGGGCGAAAGGCGCACCATGGTCTTCTACGAGGCGCCGCACAAGCTCGTCAAAACGCTTGAGGACCTCTGCGCCGCCTTCGGCCCCGGCCGGAGGATAGCCCTCTGCCGCGAGATGACGAAGCTCCACGAGGAGGTCGTCCGCAGCACCCTCGGCGAGGCCGCCGCGCTCTACGCCGAGACGCCGCCGCGCGGCGAATTCGTCCTCGTCGTCGAGGGCGCGGCCGAGGCGAGGGCGGAGTTCGGCCGCGAGGAGGCCCTGGCGCTTGTCGAGCGCCGCCGCGCCGAGGGCATGAGCCTCAAGGAGGCCTGCCGTCTCACCGCGGAGGAGACGGGGATAAAGAAAAACGAGCTCTATCAATGGGCCATCAACGCATAATAAAAAGAAAAAATCCACCGGCTGCTGCCGGTGGATTTTTTCCTGTCGAAAAAGTTTTTCGACAGGAAAAAAGCGTTTTTCAGAACATCGAAATGTTCTGAAAAACGCTGTGATTGAACGTGAAAGACAACCCTGACGGTTTTCTTTCACAATATCTTTCCCTCCGAAGCCTGCCGCGAACGCGTTTTTCGACAGCCTGAATCCACCGGCAAGGCCGGTGGATTTTTCTCTGTTGTCAGCCCTCCTCCCCTGTGGGGAGCACCCCGTCGGGAACGCGGACTATGCAGCTCGTGAAGCCCTCGGGCACGTAGCTCATGATGGGCACGTAGCGCGTCTCGAGGCTGCCGAGGGTGAGATATTGATCTATGCTGTCGCGGTCGACGCCGGAGAGCCAGGCGCTGTCCGTGGCGGAGCAGAGCCGGTCGAAGACCTTGCCGAAGAGCTCGAGATTCTGCCCGGACTTGTCGGCGAGGCCGCTTCGCAGGCTCGTGGTGTCGAGTATTGCGGAGACGGGGATGGCATAGGCCTCCAGCGCGTTCGTGAGCTCGACGGCGAGGCCGCAGACCGCCGCCTCGGGCGTGGGCGTGCTGCTGAGCTCGACGCTGAAGCCTATGGCCTCCTCCGTTATTGGCAGGGACAGGCTCTTGAGCAGCAGCTCGTCAAAGCCCATTTCGGCGAGCTCGGAGCAGAGCTCGCTGAGGTAGGCGCTGACCGTCGCGCTGTACGGGTCGAGCCAGGTACCCTCGCTGTCCGCGTAGGCCGCGCCCGTCGCGAAGCGCAGCGCGGCGCTCGGGCAGCGCTCGGCCAGCAGGCCGTCTATGCAGCAGCTCAGCTGCGCGACGAGGTACAGCTCGTCGTCCTCGTCCTGCTGCCGGAGCGCGGCGACCATGGCCTCGAGGTCGAGCGTGCCGTTGAGGGAGTACGCCGCCGCGGTCGGGGAGGAGCTCGCCCAGACCAGCTGCCCGCTGACGGGCTTGACTTCAAGCACCAGGGCGTTGGCGTTATAGCTCGACATGACGCTCATATACCGCCCCACGCCGCTCATGCTGACGTCCTGCGCCGGGACGAAGACCGCGGCCATGTTCGCAAGGCCCTCGCCGGCCGTGGCGGGCACGGCGGAGTAGTCCGGGTCGGTTATTTCGAGCACGGCGTTCACCTGCTCGGGCGCGGTCTCGTCGTTGGGCAGGGCCCCGTCCTCTCCCGCGGCGGCGCCGGGCAGGGCGACGCGGACGCCGTCGTGCTCGAAGACGATGTACTTCTGCAGCCCGAAAAAGAGCACGACCGTGAGCAGTATGAGCGCCGCGAGCGCGCCGAAGACCACGCCCAGCACGTTCAGGCGCTTCCTCCGCCCGCGATAGACCTCCGGGCCGTTGGACCTCGCCATGTCAGCCCCTGTCCTCCAGGGCCATAATCTTGGCCACGCGCCGCGCGTGGCGGCCGCCCTGGAACTCGCCGTCGAGGAAGGTGTCGACTATCTTGAGGGCCAGGCCCTCGCCGAGGGTGCGCGCGCCCAGGGCCAGGACGTTGGCGTCGTTGTGCGCGCGGGCCATCTCGGCGCTGAAGCAGTCGCCGCAGAGGGCGCAGCGCACGCCGTCAATCTTGTTCGCGGCCATGGAGATGCCTATGCCCGTGCCGCATATGACTATCCCGCGCTCACACTCGCCGGAGGCCACCGCGCGGCCCACCGCCGCGCCGTAGTCGGGATAGTCGCAGCTCTCGGGAGTGTAGGTGCCGTAGTCGCGGTATTCAATTCCGCGCTCTTCAAGGTGCTTCATGACGGCCTGCTTGAGCTCAAAGCCGCCGTGGTCAGAGCCTATTGCCCACATGGTTATTCCTCCTTAAACTTCTATGCGCTTGAATTCGGGCTTGTGCTTTTTATACACCGCGACATACCTGAAGCCGTTTTCGGCCAGGAGCTCATAGCCCTCCTTTACGCCGAGGCCCGCGGCCTTGACGCTGTGCGCGTCGGAGCCGACGGTGACGATGTCGCCGCCCAGCTCGCGGTACCGCCGCAGGACGTCGAGGCCGGGGAAGGTCACGCCCATCGCGTCGCTGCGCCCGCCGGGCACGAGGTCGGCGACGTTGAGCTCAATGCCCTTGCCGTTTTCTATGAGCGTGCGCAGCAGCCGGTCTATCTTATGGCCGTAGCGGCCCATGTCCATGACCGCGTCGAAGCCCTGCTTGTGCATATACCGCAGGCAGTAGCCTATGTGCGCCATGCAGTCGAAGCAGGCCGCGGCGGCGAGGTCGATGAGCTCGTCGAGATAGCGGTCGTAGAGCTCCCAGCACTGCTCGTAGCTCTCGTACTTGAGATAGTAGAAGTCCTGCTCGCCGAAGAGGTTGTGCAGCGAGCCGAGAATGAAGTCATACTCCGGCATCGCGTAGACGCGCTTGGCGCGCGGTATGTCGTGATTGCCCTCGCCGAGCTCGAGGCCGAGGCGGATGTCTATGCCCTCGGGCGCGCGCTCCATGGCCTCGATGAACTGCTTGACCTGGCTCTTGGGCAGCTGGAAGCGCTCGGGGCCTATCTGCATGGTCTCCTGCATCCCGAAGTCGACGTGGTCGGTGAAGCAGACGCTGCTCACTCCCCGCGCGAGCTCCGCCTTCGCCATCGCGGCCATGCGGTCCTCCGCGTCGAAGGAGCAGCTGCTGTGTACGTGATAATCCGCTAAAAACATATGTTATTTTACCACCTTACGATTTATGTGCAAAGCCGAAGGGAAAGCCCGGCGGGCCCTCAGAACGGCCAGCTCGGGAACCATTTGAGGAGGCCCCTCGTGTACCACAGCGCGCAGCGCAGGCCCGTCAGGACCGGATAGAACGCGACGAAGAGGCCCGTGCACGCGCCGGTGACGGCGTACATGTTCCGTCTCAGGTTCGGCGCGGCCAGCTCCCCGAGCTTCCGCCAGACGTTGGCGAGCGCCAGGAGCAGGAAGAGCTCGCTCGGGAAGTAGTGATAGGCGAAGGTGAGGCGCGTCACAAGCACCCAGGGCAGCAGCTGCGCGAGATAGCCTATGACCGTGAAGGCCGCGCGGCCGTCGCGGTCCTTTATCATGAGCAGCACGTTCGCCGCCATCGCCAGCAGGCCCGTCCAGCAGAAGACGGGGTTCATGAAGGCCCCGAAGGCGCTCTTGGTCGAGCCGTCCTCGAAATACTCGAGATAGTAGAGTATGGGCCGCGCGTCGATTATCCACTGGTACCAGCGCGAGGCGTAGGGGTGCTCGCTCACGAGGTCGGAGTGATACTCCCACATGTAGACCTGGTTGTCCAGGACTATATCGAAGTAGTCGCGCGTGAAGTACATGCCCACGCCGCCCTCGAGGCCGTTCGCCGTGCCGTAGTGGTAGTAGCTCGCGTAGTAGACGGCGAGCGGCACCGCGACGAAGAAGACAAGGCAGAAGGCGCAGTTGCCGAGGAACCTCGCGGCGAAGCGCGGCTTTCTCGCCTGCGTTATCCAGTAGGCGAGCCATATGACGGCAAGGCCCGCGCCCGCGTAGATGCAGGTCCACTTGCTCGCCGCGCCCAGGCCGAAGAACAGGCCCGAGAGCGCGAGGTAGCGCCACCTGCCTCCGCTCACGAAGCGCCACATGAAGAGGTACATGAGCAGGATGAAGAACACGCTGTACGTGTCAATTGTGGCGATGCGCGTCTGCACGAAGTGCATGAAGTCGAAGGCGAAGATAACCGTCGCGCAGGCGGCTATTCCGCTCGAGGCGAACATGCGCTTGAGGAAGACATAGAGTATCGGGAGCATGAGCACGCCGAAGAGCGTGCCGGAAAAGCGCCAGCCGAAGGGCGTCATGCCGAAGAGCCGGATGCCGAGGCCGATTATCTCCTTGCCCAGCGGCGGGTGGGTTATCTCGTAGGGCTTTATGTTCTCGATGTGCTCAAGCGCGGTGCGCGCGTGGTATATCTCGTCGAAGTAGCTCGAGTTCATATAGCCCGGCCGCACGGGCACGGTCTCCTGCTCGTCGAAGAGCGGCGCGCAGCCGGCGTCATAGTCGAAGCCGGCGGCGTCGAGGAGCCTCCCCTCCGCGTCGTACAGCGCTATCTCGCCGAGGTCGAGCTCGGCCGAGGCCACGATGCGGATATAGCGCGCCGAGCCGTCCACGCCCTCGGCCTCGGGGAAATAGTCCTGCCACTTGAGCAGGTCGTTGTACCTCTGCTCAATCGTCCCGGCCTCGCGCCAGGTCTCGCCGTCGTCGGAGAACTGGAGGCGGTATTCGCCGGTGCGTATGCCGTTATAATAGCGTATCATGCCTATCTCGCGCTGTTCGCCGAGGTCGACGAGGGCGTACTGCCCGCGCTCGGCAAAGAGGCACCAGCTGAGCGGCGCCGTCGTGTCTCCGAGGCCCGTGAAGGCCGTCACGGCGTAGCAGGCGGTTATCACGAGGCAGAGCACGGCGTCCAGCCGCGTGAGGCGGCCGTTTTCGGCCGCGAAGCCGAAGCGGGGCCTCGCCGCCGCGCCCTCGGGGCTCTCCGGCAGCCGGCCCTGGGCGAAGACGGGCATCCAGCCGCGCGCCGTGAATATGCAGAACGCCGCCGCGAGGACGGGCAGAATATAGGTGAGCCAGGACAAGCTTATCACTCCGTTCGCCAAAGCACAAACAAACAACTAGATATTATACACGCTTTCGCCGCCCCTGTCCATAAGAAAGGAGGCGTTTTATCCCCGCCGCGGCGAGAATAAGCAGCAGCGGCGCGGCAAAGCAGCGATAGCGGCTCTGCGTCTCTATGACCAGGTAGGCCGCAAAGCAGGCGAGGAGCGCGCCGCGCGCCGCGTTTTCCTCCGCGGAGGCGCGAAGGCAGGCGCAGCCCGGCACGGCGAGAAGCGCCGCGGCGATGAAAAACGCGCGGTCGCAGCGCCGGAGGAAATACGCCGCCCCGCTCTCGAGACCGAGCCAGCTCTCCTCATACGCGCCCCAGAACGCCGCCGTCTTCTCCGCGAAGAAGGCGATAAGCCCGCCGGGCCCGCCCGCGCCCTCAAGCGAGGCGCGTATGGCCTCCAGCGCCGCGGCCCGGCGCGCGGCCGGGTCAGCTATCTCGAGGATATACTCCATCCCGGCGTCATACTCCCCGCGCGTCGCCGTGTCGAGCCCGAGGACGAATTTCCACTCCGGCGCGGCGTTCCCGAGGCCGTTCGGGGCTATGCCGGAGGCCCGCGCCGCCGCGGTGAAAAGCGCCGTCAGCGCGATATAGCCCGCGAGCAGTGCGGCGAAGTCCGAAAGGGCCCGCTTCCATTCCCCGCGCCGGCCGGCGAGCCGCACAACAAGCGCCGCGGCGAGGCCGAGAAGGGCGAGCGCCGCCTCGGGCCGCATGAGGTTCCCCAGCGCCAGCGCCGCCCCGCCGAGGGCCGAGCGCTTCAGCCCGCCGGCCGAGGCGAGGAAAACGCCCATGAGTATGAACGCGAGGGAGACGAACTGGTTCGTCAGCACGGGCGTGAGCAGCAGCGCCGCCGGCCAGCAGGCGTACATGAGCCCCGCCGCCGCGGCGGGCCCCTCCCCTGCGAAGCGCCGGGCGAGGCCGAAGACCAGCGCTGCGATAAGCGCGCCCCAGAGCGTGTTGAGCGCCCCGAGCGCCGCGGCGCCGCCGCCCAGCCTCACGACAAGCGCCTCGTAGAGCGCGAAGGGGATCTGGTAGCCCCAGAGCGCGAAGTATTCGCCCGCGAACGCCGCCTTGTCGCCGGCGGCGAAGCGGCAGGCCGCGTCGTAGAGCAGGAGGAAGTCGCTCTCCGGCTCCATGGGCAGCGCGGCCAGCGCGGCGAGGCGAAGGGCGAGCGCGGCGAAGAACACCGCGCAGCCGAGCGCCCGGGCGTCCGCGCGCGAGGCAAGCCGCGCGAGGGCGCAGAGCCCCGCCGCGAGGGCGAGCCCCGCAAAAACAAGCAGCGCGCCGTGCGCCGGGGAGTCGAGCAGCACATAGAGCGCCGCCGAGGCTGCCATTATCGCCGCGGCGAGCGCGGAGAGGCCCGCGAGGGCCCCCTCCGCCGGATTGTGAAGCTTCCCGCCCTGACTCAACGCGCGGCCTCCCTTCAATTTTTCAGCATTATACCCCGTTTGCCGCGCCGCATCAAGCAAAATCCCCGCAAAGCCGCCGGAGGCTTTGTAAAGCCCGCCGCGGAAAAAAGCCCGCGCGGCCCGGCGACGGGCTTGACATAACGCTTTTGCGTGGTGTAAAATGACATGATAATATTGCAGGGGCTGTGGGGACGCCCCTTTGATATTAAGCTTTACACGGCCGCGCTCCGGCGCGCCGTCTATGTTCTAATCCTTCAAGAAAGGGAGGCGTATACTGAAACCATGACTTTATGGGAAATACTCGGCGTCGCGGTCGGTATGATCGTGGTGCTGGTCATAGGGTTCCTGCTGGGTATAATGTATCGCAAGAAGGTCGCCGAGCGCGAGATATCGAGCGCGGAGGAGGAGGCCAAGCGCATCATCAACGAGTCCATCAAGGCCGCTGAGAGCAAGAAGCGCGAGGCCCTTGTCGAGGCGCGCGAGGAGATACACAAAAACCGCACGGAATACGAGCGCGAGGTCAAGGAGCGCCGCAGCGAGCTCTCCAAGCAGGAGCGAAGGCTCCAGCAGAAGGAGGAAAACCTCGACCGCAAGACCGACGCCCTGGAGAAGAAGACCGAGGCCCTCAACCAGAAGCTCAGCCAGGCCGAGGCCATGCAGGAGGAGGTCCGGCTCGTCAAGAAGAGCCAGCTCGAAATGCTCGAAAAAATCTCCGGCTACACGCAGGAGGAGGCCAAGCAGTACCTCATCTCCAATATAGAGACCGAGGTCACGCACGAGATGGCCGCCAAGGTGCGCGAGGTCGAGGCCAGGTATAAGGAAGAGGCCGACGAGCGCGCCCGCGAGATTATCGCCACCGCCATCCAGCGCTGCGCCGCCGACCATGCCAGCGAGATAACCGTCTCCGTCGTACCGCTCCCCAACGACGAGATGAAGGGCCGTATCATAGGACGAGAGGGCCGCAACATTCGTTCCATCGAAACGCTCACCGGCTGCGACCTCATCATTGACGACACGCCGGAGACCATCACTGTCTCCAGCTTCGACCCCGTTCGCCGCGAGGTCGCGCGGATTGCGCTTGAAAAGCTCATCCAGGACGGGCGCATACACCCGGCCCGCATCGAGGAAATGGTCGCGAAGGCCCAGCGCGAGGTCAACGCCACCATCAAGAGCGAGGGCGAGCGCGCCGCGTTCGAGACGAACATCCACGGCCTGCATCCGGAGATTATCCGCCTGCTCGGCCGCATGAAATACCGCACGAGCTACGGGCAGAACGTCCTCAACCACTCGATAGAGGTCGCGCATATCGCGGGCCTGCTCGCCGCCGAGCTCGGCGTCGACGTCACGACCGCAAAGCGCGCCGGCCTCCTGCACGACCTGGGCAAGAGCATCGACCACGAGGTCGAGGGCAGCCACGTCTCCATAGGCGTGGACATCGCCAGGAAGTATAAGGAGTCGCCGGACGTCATACACGCCATTGAGGCCCACCACGGCGACGTGGAGCCCCACACCGTCACCGCCTGCCTCGTGCAGGCCGCCGACGCCATCTCCGCCTCCCGCCCCGGGGCCAGGCGCGAGAACATCGAGAACTACGTCAA
>DVJK01000236.1 GCA_018716795.1 Candidatus Scatomorpha merdipullorum
TGTAAACGCTTTCCCGACGGACACCAAGGCTGAGCTCGAGCTCGTCGAGGCCAAATGCCGCGAGCTCGGCGTCAACGTGGCGCTCAGCGAGGTCTGGGCCAAGGGCGGCGAAGGCGGCAAGGCTCTCGCCACCGAGGTCGTGCGTCTCTGCGAGCAGCCCAACGACTTCCACCAGAGCTACGAGCTGGAGAGCTCTATCATGGACAAGCTGACTGCCATCTGCACGAAGGTCTACCACGCCGACGGCGTGCAGCTCGTGGGCAACGCGGTGAAACAGATAAAGCAGCTCGAGGAGCTTGGCTTTGGCAAGCTGCCCATCTGCATGGCGAAGACGCAGTACAGCTTCTCGGACGACGCCAGCCTGCTGGGCGCGCCGAAGGGCTTCACGGTCACTGTGCGCAACCTGAAGGCCTGCGCGGGCGCGGGCTTCATCGTGGCGCTGACGGGCGACATTATGACCATGCCCGGCCTGCCGAAGGTGCCGGCGGCGGAGAAGATAGACGTCGACGAAAACGGCGTCATTTCCGGGCTGTTCTGATGGAACGGGATATACAGAACTTCCTCGCCGCGCTGGCCTCAAAAGCCCCGACGCCGGGCGGCGGAGGCGCGGCGGCGCTCTGCGGCGCGGTCGGGATTGCGCTGGGGAACATGGTGGGCAATCTCACGCTGGGCAAGAAGAAGTACGCGGAGGTGCAGGAGGACATCGCGGCGCTCAACGCGAAAGCTGAGTCGCTGCGGGCTGATTTCCTCGCCCTCATAGACGCCGACGCGGATGCCTTCGAACCGCTGAGCCGTGCCTACGGTATCCCCAAGGACGATCCCACGCGCGGCGAGGTCATGGAGGCGGCGCTGCTCGCGGCCGTGCAGCCGCCGCTGGAGATAATGCGCAAGTGCGTAAAGGCGCTCGAGCTCATAGCGGACTACGCGGCCAAGGGCAGCGCGCTGGCTATTTCCGACGCCGGCTGCGCCGCCGCCATAACCCGCGCCGCCTGCGAAGCCGCCGCGCTCAACGTGTTTGTGAATACGAAGCCGATGCGAGACAGGGAGAAGGCCGGAGAGATTAACCGCGAGGCGAACGAGCTGCTTCAAAAGTGCGCTCTCGCGCGGGAGATATACAACAATGTGACAGGGAGGCTGAGCTGATGGCAGAGCTGTTGAAGGGCGCGCCCGTCGCGGCGGCGCTGGACGAGAAGACCAGGGAGGCCGTGCACCTGCTGAAGATACGCGGCGTCAGGCCCACGCTGGGCATCTTGAGGGTCGGCGAGAGGCCGGACGACACGGCCTATGAGTCCGCGGCCGTGCGCAGGTGCGAAAAGCTGGGCATAGAGGTGCGCCGCGTCTCTCTGCCGGAGGATGTGAAGCAGGGCGCGCTGCTCGCGCAGATTGCGCGCCTCAATTCGGACGACAATGTCCACGGCGTGCTGATGTTCAGGCCGCTTCCGGTGCAGCTCGACGAGGAGGAGGCCTGCGCCGCGCTCATGACGAGCAAGGATTTGGACGGCGTCACGCCCGGCAGCGCGGCGCTGCTGTACACCGGCGCGCCCGGCGGCTTCGCGCCCTGCACCGCCGAGGCGGTCATAGCCCTGCTGGAGCACTACGGGGTGCCGCTGGAGGGCCGCCGGGCGGTCGTCGTGGGGCGGAGCCTGGTCATAGGCAAGCCCGTTGCCATGCTGCTGCTTGAGAAGAACGCCACCGTGACCGTCTGCCACTCGCGCACGCGCGCCCTGCCCGAGTTGACGCGCCGGGCGGACATCGTCGTCGCCGCCCTGGGCAGGGCCGAGAGCCTGACCGCGGACTGCTTCGCGCCGGGACAGACCGTCGTCGACGTGGGGATAAACTACTCCGAGGAGCGCGGCAAGCTTGTGGGCGACGTGGACTTCGACGCCGTCTCCGGCCTTGTCGCCGCCATAACGCCGGTGCCCGCCGGCGTCGGCGCGGTCACGACCGCGGTGCTTGCGAAGCACGTCGTGCGCGCCGCCGGAGGTATGCTGTGAAGGCCCTCGGCGACGCCTGCCTGGGCTTCCTGGCGGGCTTTGTCATAACGACGGGCGCGAGCGCGTACCTGAGCCTGGACAGCACGATGGCCGGGGCGCTCATGTTCGTCGTGGGCCTCTTTGCAATCTGCTCCTTCGGCTGGAACCTCTTCACGGGCAAGGTCTGCTATTCTATCGGGAAGGGGCCGAAATACCTCGGCTTCCTGCTCGTGGTCTGGCTCTCCAACTTCGCAGGGGCCGCGGCGGGCGGCGGCCTCATAAGGCTGACGAGGATGGAGGGCGTCGTCGAGAGGGCGCAGGCGCTCTGCGAGCTGAAGCTCTCGGACAGCCTGCTGAGCGTCTTCGTGCTGGCAATCTTCTGCAACGTCATGATTTACATAGCCGTCGAGGGCTATCGGAGCATAAGCTATGAGCTCGGCAAGTATATGGCCGTGTTCTTCGGCGTCACCGTGTTCGTGGTCTGCGGCTTTGAGCACTGCATAGCGAATATGTACTACCTCACCGCCGCGGGAATGTGGTCGGGCGAGGCGGTCGTGTTCATCCTGGTCTGCACCGCGGGCAACGCCTGCGGCGGGCTGCTCATACCGGCGGTGACGGCGCTTGCACGGAAAGGTCGGGAGAAATCCAATGCTGAACTTTGATTTGTGTACGCCCACGCGCGTCTGCTTCGGGCGCGGGCGCGAGAACGAGGCCGGCGCGCTTATCGCCGCGCAGGGCGCGAGAAGGCCCCTCGTCTGCTACGGCGGCGGCAGCGCGCTGCGCAGCGGGCTCATCGACCGGGTCCGCGCCTCCATCGAGGCCGCGGGGCTCGAATGCGTCCTGCTCGGCGGGGTGCAGGCAAACCCGACGGCGGAGTTCGCCTCATACACGGCGCGCTTCGCCGCGGAGAAGGGCTGCGACTTCCTCCTGGCCGTCGGCGGCGGGAGCGTCATAGACAATGTCAAGATGGCGGCCTACTGCGTGCGCACGGGCTGGGAGCCCTGGGACGTCACGACGCACAAAGTCACGCCGGCGGAGCGCCTCGGCGTCGGCGTAATCCTCACCATCGCGGCCACGGGCAGCGAGACGAGCAACTCCGCCGTGCTCACGAACGAGGGCTTAAAGCGCGGCTTTTCAAGCGACCTCAACCGCCCGGACTTCGCCATAATGAACCCGGAGCTCACCTTCACCCTGCCGCCCTATCAGACGGCCTGCGGCGTGGTGGACATCCTCATGCACACGATGGAGCGCTATATGTGCACGAACGAGGACAACGCCCTCGTCGACGAGCTCTCCGAGGGCCTGCTGCGCACGGTCATCGCCGCGGGCCGGCGCGCGATGGCGCAGCCGGACGACTATGAGGCCCGGGCGGCGCTCATGTACGCGGGCAGCCTTTCGCACAACGGGCTGACCGGCGCGGGCCGCGAGTGCGGCCTCTGGGCGCACAAGCTGGAGCATGAGATGAGCGGGCTCAGGCCCGAGATAGCCCACGGCGCGGGGCTCGCCGTCGTCTGGCCGGCCTACCTCGAATTCTTCGCCGCGCGCGGCGCGGGCGAGGCGCGCCTGCTTCGCTACGCGCAGAGGATTTGGGGGATAGCTCCGGATTTCGAGCACCCCGAGCGCAGCGTCCGCGCCGGGATAGAGGCCACGAGGGCCTACTTCGCCGAGCTTGGTATGCCGAAGACGCTTCGCGAGCTCGGCCTTCGCGAGGAGGACATAGCCGTCATGAGCGGCAAGTGCACCGATAACGGCGCGAAAATCCTCCCCGCCATACTGCCCCTGGGCAGGGTGGAGACGGAGGAAATTTTCCGCATGTGCCTATAAAAAAACCGAGCCCGCTGTTTCACAGAATTTCGCGCCCTCAGGCGCGAAAAAAATTGGCATCGAATTCAATCCAAGGCGAATTCGCGCCGAATTCGCCGAATTTTGGCCAGGCTCCGCCCGGCCAAAATTACCTCTCGCGGAGAGAACGTGCAATTAATCCCCAGTCCGCAGACTGGGGATTAATTGTGCGCTGAACGAAGCGCCGGTCTCCATTGCCCGCGCCGGAGGCGCGGGCAGGGGACTCTATTGGCACTGAAAGGCCGTCGAGGCCTTTCACGCCAGACCTCGTCGAGGCCTTTCAAGCCAGCTTTCTCATTCCGGTTTTCCTCAGGACGTGGCGGAGCATCAGAAGGCCGCCGCCGAGGCTTATGAGCTCGGCGATGGGCCAGCTCCACCATATGTTGTCAAGCACGCCCGTCATGCTCATGAGCCAGGCGACGGGGACGAGCACGACAAGCTGGCGCGCGACGCTGATATAGAGGCTGTACATGCCGAAGCCAAAGGCCTGGCAGGCCGAGGAGCATATAACGCTCACGCCCGCGAGCAGGAAGCTCACCGAGATTATCCTCAGCCCCGGCTCGCCGATGCGAAGCATGTCCTCGCTCGCGTCGAAGAAGCCCAGCAGGAAATCCGGCAGCAGCTGGAAGACGGCGAAGCCGATGAGCATTATCGCCGTCGCGTAAAGCATGGCGAGGCGTATCGTCTTGTGTATGCGCTCCGGCTGCCTGGCGCCGTAATTGTACCCGATTATGGGCACCATGCCGTTATTGAGGCCGAAAACGGGCATGAAGACGAAGCTCTGCAGCTTTATGTACACGCCGAAGAAGGCCGCGGCGGTGCTCGTGAAGCCCATGAGGATGCGGTTCATGAAGAAGGTCATGGCGGAGCTCACGCTGCTCATGACGATGCTGGGTATGCTTATGCGGGATATCTCCTTCGCCGCGCGCAGGCTGGGCTTGTACCTAGTGAAGGAGAGCTGAATCTCATGGTTCTTGTGCTTGTTGATGAAAAAGGCGCAGCCGGCGGCGAGAATCTGCCCGGCGACGGTGGCCGCGGCGGCCCCGGCGATGCCCATCCTCGGGAAGCCGAGCAGGCCGAAGATAAGGATGGGGTCGAAGATGATGTTGAACACCGCGCCTATCATCTGCGTCACCATGCTCCAGGCGGTCTTGCCCGTGCTCTGCAGCAGGCGCTCGAAGGTTATCTCGCAGAAGACGCCGAAGGAGCAGACGAGCACAATCTGCAGATAGTCGACGGTGTACCGCACGATTATCTCCGCGTCCTCGGCGGGAGTGGCCGCGTCAATCTGGGCGCGGGCGAAGGGCTCCGCAAAAAAGAGGCCTATTATGAGGAAGATGAGATAGCTCAGCCCCTCGAGCAGGAAGCCCGTGGAGGCGATGCGGTTCGCGACGTCCGGCTTCTTCTCGCCCAGGGCGCGGGATATGAGCGCGTTTATGCCGACGCCGAAGCCCACGGCGAAGGCGATGAGCATGTTCTGCATCGGGAAGGCGAGGCCCACGGCGGTGAGCGCAAATTCGTCAATCCTCGAGACAAAAATACTGTCCACGACGTTGTACAGCGCCTGGACAAGCATTGAAATCATCATGGGCACGGCCATGCTTATAAGCAGCCGGTTGACCGGCATGGTGCCCATCTTGTTTTCGTGAACGGTGGAATCCACGGTTTTCCCTCTCTTTCGTCTGACAACAGCATAACTCAGCCGCGCTCGCTTTGTCAAGGCCGGGATTTTACGGAGTTTTGAAGCAATTTTAAGCAAATGCGCTCCGCAAACGCGAAAGGAGGCCGCCCGCTCTGCCGGGCGGCCGCCTTTATTCACCGCGCGCCTTCGCGGCGGCTCACAGGCCGAGACGGGAGATCTCCTCGGCGGCGGCGCGGCTGAGCGCGCCGGTGTCCAGGGCGGGGCGCAGGACGGCCTCGAGGCCGTCGTGCAGGGCCTTGGCGGCGGCGAGGTGCTGCCCGGCGCGGAACATGAGCCGCTCGGAGAGCTTTTCGTCCTCGCGCAGCGCGGCGCGGACGTCGCGCAGGGCCTCGGCCCCGGCCATGCGGTCGAGGTGCAGGCAGCGGTGCCGCTCGGGATACTCCGCCAGCGGGTCTATCACCGCGAAGCCCAGGCGCAGCTCCGGGAAAATGACCGCCTCCGTCAGCTCGGGCCGCAGCCAGAAGGGGCAGATTACGGCCTCGCAGCGCCGGCGCACGGCCTGGCGGGCCAGCTCACCGGCGAATTCGAAGCCCAGGCCCAGGCGGTTATCCAGCAGGTACAGCCGCTCGCAGAGCGAGGCGAGCGTGTCGCCGAGCAGGACGCGGCCCCGGCAGGTCAGGCCGCCGAGGAAGCGACGATGCACGGCGCCGGGCGCGGCGTGCAGGCCGCCCAGCTCCCTCGATGCAAGGTTCGCGGCACGCGAGCGGACGGCGGCGCGGGCCTCCTCCGGGGCGTAACAGCCTGAGGCCGCGGGGGATACCTCCGCCGCCGCGGCGAGAAGCGAGTAGGCGCGGGCGTACTGCGCCTTGTATTCCGCGCTCAGGCGGCGCAGCTCGCCTGAGGCCGCGCGGGCGGCGGCGCGCGAGCAGTAGCGGCCCAGCTCGAGATAATCCCCGTCCGCGCCGAAGACCGCGGGCTCGAGCACGTGCGGGCTGGTGCCGTCGGCGTAGGCCGTCTTCAGCTCCGGGATGTACACGGCGTCGAGCGAGTCGGGGTCGCCGGAGCAGATGATATATTCGACGCCGAGCCCCGCGGCCTCCGCCGCCGCGGCGATGCGGCGCATGAAGCTGCTCTTGCCCGTGCCCGGCCCGCCCTTGATGACGCGCAGGAAGGCCCCTTCGGGCGGGAAGCCCTCGTAGAGCGAGTGGAAGCCCCGGGCGGAATTCGCGCCCAGCAGCCAGGTCAACGCGGTCTTTTCCATAGCTCTCACCTCGTTTTTTGTGTGCGGCCCCGCGTTGGGGTCCGCTCAATATTATGCCCCGGGTTCGCGGATTGACAACGCAATGCCGCCGGGATATAATCGCCTCGTGAGGTGAGCGCATGTATAAAACGATACTCTTCGACTTCGACGGCACCGTTTTCGACACCGGCGAGGGCATCATGAAATCCGTCCGCTACGCCGCGGAGGCCTTTGGCTATTCCGAGCCGGACTGGCGCGCGCTGCGCAGCTTTGTCGGGCCGCCGCTGGTGGAGAGCTTCGCGCGGCGCTATGGCGTCTCGAGCGAGCGCGCGAGGGAGATGACCGCGAAATACCGCGAGCGCTATGCCGAGCGCGGCATAGAGGAGTGCAGCGTCTATCCCGGCGTGCCCGAGCTGGTGCGCTTCCTGCGCGGGCGCGGCGCGAAGGTCGCCGTCGCGACGGGGAAGCCCACGGACTTCACGGTTGAAATCCTGCGCCGCAACGGGCTCGGCGAGCTGTTCGACAGCGTGCTGGGCAGCGAATTTGACGGCAGGAGGGGCCAGAAGTGGGAGGTCATCTCCGAGCTGCTTGAAAAATACGGCCGCGAGGGCGCGGTCATGGTCGGCGACCGGGACAACGACGTGCGAGGGGCCAAGCGCTGCGGCATACCCTGCATCGGCGTCGCCTGGGGCTACGCCGAGCCCGGCGAGCTCGAGCGCGAGGGCGCCATAGCCGTCGCGGCCGACACGGGCGAGCTCCGCGCCCTGCTCCTCGAGGGCTGAGCCGCTTTGCCGGAAATTGCGATTTTCCGCCGGAAAAGTACATAAAACCCCGGGAATCCGAAGATTCCCGGGGTTTTTTATGTTTTACGGGGTAAAGGGCGTCAGCGCTTGTTGCTGCGGCGCCAGATGCGCTGCTCCTCGGCGGCCTTGATGAGCTCGTCGCGGAAGTCGGGGTGGGCGAGGTTTACAAGCATCTCGGTGCGCTCCCAGCTCGAGCGGCCGGCGAGGTTGGCGACGCCGTTTTCGGTGGCGATGTAGTAGGCCTGGCTGCGCGGCGAGGTGATAATCTCGCCGTTGAAGTGCGGGACGATGTTGCTGTGCCGCACGCCGTTTTTGTCGACGCGGGAGGAGGCCAGGCAGATGAAGGCCTTGCCGCCCTTGCTCATCGCCGCGCCGGTGAGGAAGTCCACCTGCCCGCCGGTGCCGGAGATGTGCCGGAGGCCGGCGCTCTCGCTGCTTATCTGTCCGTAGAGGTCGACGGCGACGCAGCTGTTCAGCGAGACGAAGTTATCCATGCTCGCAATGACCTGCGGGTTGTTCACGTAGGCTATGGGCAGGGCAATGAGGCCCGGGTTCTCGTCCAGCCAGTCGTAGAGCTCGCGCGAGCCGGTGGCGAGGCCGAGGACGCCCTTGCCGGGGAAGATGGCCTTGCGCTTGTTGGTGAGCTTCCCGGCCTTGTAGAGGTCGAGGAAGCCGTCGGTGCAGAGCTCGGTGTGCATGCCCAGGTCCTTGAGGTCGCTCTCCGCCAGGATGGTGCCCAGGGCGTCGGGCGTGCCGCCTATGCCGAGCTGGAGCGTTGCGCCGTCGACGATGTAGGGCAGGACGTTGTTGGCAATGGCGATGTCCTCCGGCGAGGGCGTCTTGTGCCCGACGGTGGGCACCTCGTCCGTGTGCCCCTCGACTATCATGTCGACGTCGGAGATATGGATGCTCTCGTTATAAGCGCCGTAGACCTTGGGCAGGTGCGGGTTAATCTCCAGCACTATCTTGTCCGCGCGGCCTATCATGTCCAGGCTCGTGCCCGCGGAGACGGAGAAGTTGAAGTAGCCGTGCCTGTCCATGGGCGTGGCGCAGACAAAGGCGACGTTGACGTGCAGGAACTCCCTGTGATACCAGGCGAGGTTGCGGAATATCATCGGCGTGAAGTATGCAAGGCCCTTGTCCATGAGCTTGCGGTCGTAGCCCGAGGCGTGCCAGCAGTTATATGTGAAATGCTCGCCCGTGGGGTCGCACTCTATGACCTCGATGGGGCCGTACATTATCTGCGCGCGGATATTGACGTCAAAGAGCTCGTCGCGTCGCTTGGCGAGGGCGGCGTCGCAGAGGGAGGCGAAGGTCGTGCCGTTGCCGTACTCAACCCAGTCGCCGCTTTTGACAAGGGCCGCCGCCTGCTCGGGCGTGCCCAGCTTGCTCTTGTACTCAGCGATAAAGTCCATGTCTCATCCTCCGTTTATATTTGTCTTCAACGCCATTATCGCACACTTCCTCGGCTTTGGCAAGCCCTCAAAAAAGTTTTGTATTTCGCCGGTTTTGGGGATATAACGGGTTAAAGTGTTACAGATAAGTGAGATAAAGAGCAGAGGGCCGCGGACGCGCGGGCGGCGCGGGGCAAGGGGTCGTCATATCCCGGGCGGGACGGGCATATTATCTCGGCATGAGGACGGATGGATTTGAAAGGGCCTCGGCGCTGCTGCCGGGGGATATGAGGCAGGCGGCGCTGGCGCTGCCGGAGAGGGTGAAGGCCTCGGCGGAGGAGTTCCGCCTGAGGGCGGGAAGCCCGCCCGCGCTGCTGGGCCGGGAGGGGGAG
>DVJK01000237.1 GCA_018716795.1 Candidatus Scatomorpha merdipullorum
GGATAGCGCCAGGCCCAGCGCGCGGCGAGCGCCTCCGCGCTCACGGCGGAGGGCGAAGCGCCCCTCTCCTCCGCGGCCTCCGGCGCCGGCGCGGAGCCGGCCTCCCCTGCGCCGCACGCGGGGTCGAGCCGGAGCGTGAACGTCCGGCCGCGGTCCGCCAGGGCGGCGGTCACGAGCCAGTCCGAGAAGCTGCGCATGTTCAAAAGCGGCTCCGCCGGCATGGGCGATTCCGCCGCGGCGGCGAGCTTGCCGGCGTACTTCTCCGGGTCCTTCACCGCGCAGGTCATGATAAGCCGCTCCCTCGCGCGCGTCATGGCGACGTAGAGAAGGCGCAGCTCCTCGCCCAGCTGCTCGCGCCGGAGTCGGTTCGCGACGGCGGTGCGGGCCAGCGTGGGATATTCTATGCCCCGCGCGGCGTCCGTGACCTTGGGACCCAGGCCCAGCTCGGGGTGGACGAGCACCGCCGGGCGCAGGTCGGCCTCGTTGAACTGCCGGGCGAGGTCGCCGAGGAAGACCACGGGGAACTCCAGCCCCTTGGACTGGTGTATGCTCATTATGCGGACTCGCCCGGCGCTCTCCGCGGCGGGCATGGCGGGCTCGCGCCCGGCCTCGCGCATGCGGTCTATCCACTCGTTGAAGCGGCGAAGGCCCTTCCAGGCCCCGGCCTCAAACTCGCCGGCGAGCTCGAAAAGCCGGGCCAGCCTCGCGCGCCGCTCCTCCCCGTCCGTGAGCGCGGCGCAGACCGCATAGCAGTCGAGACGCCTGTACAGCTCGGCGAGCAGGGCCGTGAGCGGGCTTTCGCGCGCGTAATCGCGCAGATACGCGAGCGTTTCCGCAAAATCGCGGCACTTTTCGTCCTCCTCCGCGCGTACCTTCAGCGCCTCCCAGAGCCCGCCCTCCGGCGAGGCGAGGCGTATGGCCGTGAGCTCGTCGGGCGTGAAGCCGAAGAGCGCCGAGCGCAGCGCGCCCACAAGCAGGACGTCCTGACGCGGGTTGTCTATGAGCTTCAAAAGCGAGAGCGTGACCTCGACCTCCGGCGAGCTGAAGAAGCCGCCGGCCTGTCCGGACTCGACGGGCACGCCGGCCGCGGCCAGCTCCCGCCGCCAGACCGGCCCCGTCACGTTCGCCGAGCGCAGCAGGACGGCGATGTCGCCGTACTCGAGCGGCCTCTCGCCGCCCGGGCTCGTCAGCATGGTTCCGCCCTCGACCAGCTCGCGCATACGCAGGGCGGCCCGACGGGCCTCGAGGGCGTACTTGTCCGGCGCGTCCTCCTCCCCGTCGGCCGCGGAGGCGAAGACCTCCAGCTCCGGCAGCGGCACCGAGCCGGTATACGGCAGCGCGGCGACGAGCCTCGCGCGCTCGTCATACTCGAGCTCGCCGAGGCCGCGGCTCATGAGGCAGGAGAAGACGGAGTTCACCGCCGCGACTATCTCCGGCCGCGAGCGGAAGCTCTCGCGCAGGAACACCCGCCTCGGCTCGCCCTCCGGCGCGGGCGCGTCGGCGAAGCGCTCGTACTTTTCAAGGAAGATGCCCGGCTCGGCGAGGCGGAAGCGGTATATGCTCTGCTTGACGTCGCCGACCATGAAGAGCCGCCGCCCGTCCATGGAGACGGCGCGGATTATCTCCTCCTGCACGCGCGAGACGTCCTGATACTCGTCGACCATGACCTCGGCGTACCTCTGAGCGAGGCCGCGCGCGAAGTCCGTCGGCGCGCCGTCCTCGCCGGTCAGCAGCCGCGCGGCCAGATGCTCGGCGTCCGAGAAGTCGAGCAGGGAGCTGCGCCTTTTGCGGCGGATAAACTCCTCGTCGAATTCGAGGCACAGGTCCAGAAGCGCGCGCATGGCCGGGGCCGTCGCGCGAACGTCGCGCAGCAGCTCCGCGCTCGGCGCGGCGAAGCCGCGCGCGAGCTTTTTCATCGCGTTCTGGCAGGCCGTGCGGCGGGCCTTGACGTATTCCCTCAGCTCCGTCTCGCCGCGCAGCGCGCCGAGGCGCGGGAATTCAATCGGGAAGGCGGCGCGGAGCGCGTCCCAGCCCTCGTCCGCGGCCTTATACGCCGCCTCTATCCGCTCCGCCGTCTCGGCGAGGCTCGCGCCGTAGGCCTTTTCCGCGGCCTCGACGGCGCAGACCTCCTCCAGGAGGCCGCGCATAACCCCGGCCCAGTAGCCGAGCTGCGCCTTCGCCGAGGCGATGAGCTCCGCGCCCCAGACGGTGCCGGCGGCGTCGGCGGGCAGGCCGTCAAAATCCCGCTTCTGCGCGTCCGCCCAGCGCTCGGGCCGCGAATGCGCCTGCAGCTTGCCGTGCAGTGTGAGCAGCAGCTGCTCAAGCCGCGCGTCGTCGCGCCCGGCGCCGACGCTGTCCGCAAGGGCAATGAAGTCCGGCTCGGCGCGCTCGTAGGCCCTTTCGAGCACGGTTTCAAGCGCGAGGGCCTTCAGCTCCGCCGCCCTCTGCTCGTCGCAGACGCCGAAGCCGGGCTCGAGGCCCAGAAGCGCCGCGTTTTCGCGCAAGAGGCTCACGCAGAAGCTGTCTATGGTGCAAATCTGCGCCTGGCGCAGCAGGGCCCGCTGGCGGCGCAGGCGCGCGCCGTCGCGGGAGACGGCCTCGCGCGACGAAAGCTCCTCGGCTATCTTGCCGCGAAGCTGCTCGGCGGCGGCGCGGGTGAAGGTTATTATGAGGAAGCCGTCCACGTCCGCGCCCTCGTCGAGGACATGGCGCATAAGCCGCTCTATGAGCACGCGGGTCTTCCCGCTGCCCGCCGCGGCGGAGACGAGAAGCTCCCCTCCCCTGTCGCCTATGGCCAGCGCCTGGCCCGGCGTCGGCGTGAATTCAGGCATTTTCCCCGCCTCCTTCCTCGTTTTCTCCCTCTCTCGGGGCGATCTCGCCGTTCAGCAGGAGCTCCCAGACGCGCTCGGCCTTCAGGCTGCGCAATGGCCGGCGCCTGTCGCCGCCCTCGCCGGGAGCGAAGCGGCAGGCGGAGGCGTAGTCGCAGTAGAGGCAGGCGTTATCCCGCTCGCTTTTATAGCAGGGATCGGCCTGAATGCTGCCCGAGCGTATTTCCCGGGCCATGGCGCGCAGGGTTTCGCGCACGTGCTTCGCCAGCGCGCCGAGCTGTTCGGCGCTCGCGAGCGACTGGCCCGAGGGCGCGCCGTCCTTCCAGCTCAGGGGCAGGCGGAGCGGCCTTTCGCCGCGCTCCATGGCGTGAAGCACCCCGGCGTCGTCAAGCAGCAGGCCGCTGCGCACGAGGGCCTTTGCGCGCTCGGCGGCGACGGCCTCGTCGCTCATGTCGCTGTCGGCGGATATTATCTCGTCGCGCGCCGGGACGTACAGCACGCCCGCGGGCAGGGTCTCCATGCCGTAGCGCTCCCGCCCCGTCTCGGCGAGGGCGAAGAGGTAGAGCAGCATCTGCATACCCAGGCCGTAGTAGACGTCGGAGAGGGAAAAGCTCTTCTTCCCCGTCTTGTAGTCCACGACGCGCAGATAGAGCCTCCCGCCGCGCACCCAGCCGTCGACGCGGTCGGCTATGCCCGAGGCGCGCACGCTGCCGCCCTCGGGCAGGGCGAGGGCGCGGACGGCCCCGGCCTCCGCGAGGTTCAGCTCAAAGTCCAGGGGCTTGAAGTCCGAATCGCGAAGCTCTCCGGCCATGTCGAGCACTATGCGCTCCAGACTGCGCGCAAGCCGCTCGAAGAGGTAGATGAAGCGCGCGCTCTTGCCCTCGCGCCCGCCGAGCTCCCCGGCGAGGTATTCCTCCGCGAACTCGCGCGTCAGGGCGGCGAGGCGTTCGTCGGGCAGGGCGGCTATGCCGCCCTCTCCCGCCCCGGCGGCGACGTGCTGAAGCACGTAGTGGATGAAGGTGCCGGCCTCCGGCGCCTTGAAGCGCGCGGGGACGCGCGGCCTGGCCTTGAGGCCGTAGGTCATGAAGTATGAAAAGCGGCAGCTCGCAAAGCGCTCCATGCGCGAGGCTGAGAGGCGAAGATTTTCCCCGTAGAGCCTCGCGGCGCTCTCGCGCGAGAGGCGGCCCCGGGTGAGCTTCGCCGCGGCCTCGGCACGGCGGAGCCGCGCGCTGTCCGCGCGGCGGAAATATTCAAGCGCGGCGCGCCCTCCCTCCGCGGCGGAGCCGCCCTGCGCGGCGCAGGCCGCCTCGAGGGCGGTGTTCTCGCTCTCAAGCAGGTCCTCCGCGCGGCGCGTGGACCGGAGCTCGAGATTGAAGAGCCCGCGGGCGCGGTTTATGAGGAAGCTCGGCTCGCGCGCGCTCCCGTCGGCGCCGCGCGAGGGCATGACGAGTGTCAGGCTCTCCGAGGGCAGGGTGACGCAGTTATATATGAGCGTATATTCCCGCCAGAGCTCCGCCTCGCCGGCGTCGAGCTCGAGCCCAGCCGCGGCGAGCGTCCGCCGCTCGTCCGGGGTGAAGACGCCGCCCTCGCCCTCCGGCGCGGGCAGGCGCGCGTCGTCCGCGCCGAGGATAATGAGGTGCTTGATGTGCCGGCGGCGCATGCGGTCGAGGTCACCGGCCGTGACCATGTCCAGCGAGACGGGTATGACGCCCAGGGAGTACTGCGAAAGCGTCAGCAGATAGAGCCGGGAGAAGGTCTCCGCGTCCATGGGCAGCTCGCCCAGCACGGCGGAGCACTGCTCGAGCGCGTCCACGGCGGCGTCCCAGATGCGCTCATACTCCGCGGCGGCCTGCCGCCTGCCCGAGCGCTCGAGCGCGGCGGCGCGCTCCGCGAGGCGTTCCGCCAGGTCCAGGTCCTCCCAGAGCCCGGCCAGCGCGGCGCAGTGCTCCCCGGCCAGGGAGGCCGAGCGCAGCGCCTCCTCGAACTTCAAAAGCGGCGCGGCGGCGCGGCGGCGCAGGCCGTTTATCCGCGCGAGCCTTTCCCGGACCGCGTCGTCGAAGTCGGAGCGCCAGCCGTCGGGGTGCATGCCCCAGTCCGCGGCCTCGTGCCAGCGGCGGTAGCCTATGTTCCAGGTGAAGCAGTAGTTTTCAAGCTCGTCGCACTCCTCGCTGTCGAGCCCGGCGAGGCCCGTGCGCAGGAAGGCGAAGACCTCCGCGGCCTCCCAGCCGCCGGCCGCCGCGCCGTAGGCCGCGGAGATGAGCGAGGGCAGGGGTTTTTCGGCGGCGTTGGGCCGCGTGGCCGTGAAGAGCGGCACGCCGAAGCGCTCAAAGGCCGCCTCGAGCGCGGCGCGGTAGTCCTCAAAGCCGCGCGCGGCCACGGAGATATCCCGCCAGCGGCAGCCCGCGCGCGCCAGGCGCAGCGCCTCGGCCGCGGCGAATTCGCACTCCGCCGTCATATCCCGCGCGGCGAGGAGGCGTATCCGCCCCTCCGCGTCGAAGCTGCGCGCCGGATAGGCCAGCAGGTTCTCCGCAAGCGTGTCCATGGGCGAGCGCTCGGCCGCCTCCATGGGCTCGACGCGCGAGGCTATGCCCTCCTCGCGGGCATGGCGCAGGAAATACCGCGCCGTGGCGCGCGCGAGGTCGAAGAGCTCGCTGCCGTAGTCCACGCTGTCCAGCGTGAGGCAGAGCGTCACGTCCGCGCGGTCCATGAGCTCGCATATGATGCGCTTCTCCTGCGCGGTGAAGTCCGTGAAGCCGTCTATATACACCTCGCCGTCCCGGGCGAAGCCGCTGTAAGGCAGGCGCGCGGCGAGCAGGCTGAGCCTGTCGGAGGGATCCGTCCGGCCGGAGCCGACCGCGGCCTCAAAGCTCTCGCGTATGAGCGCGAGGTCGCGCAGCTTGTTCCCGAGCGCGCCCGGCAGCGCCACTGCGGCGGCCTCCAGCTCCTCCGAGCCGTGCTCGGAGGCCGCCAGCTCGTCCACGGCGGCAAGGAGCTCAAGCTGCAGCTCCGGCGAGCGGCGCGCGCGGCCGTACACGCGCAGGCGGCTGTACACGGCCTCGAGCGCGAGCGACATGCACAGCAGCCGCCCGCCCGCCGTCAGCGGCTTTTTGCCGCCGGGGCCGAGCTCGGCCTCCACCCTCCGGGCAACGCCCGTGAAGCTCAGCACCTCGGCGTACAGCGCCGCGCGCGGCCCGGCAATGTGCGCCAGCTCGCGTTCGGCCTCGTGGCTGTACTGCTCCGGCACGAGCAGGACGCCGCCGGCCCGGCCGGCCTCGACGCGCTCGCGCAGCTCGTCCATTATTCTCGCGGTCTTGCCGGCGCCCGCGCGGCCGGTTATGATTCTGAGCATGGTCTACCTCGCAAAATAACGATTAAATTATTATATCGCAAAGAGCCCCGTCCGGCAAGCTTGCAAACGGGCGGGGCATATGCTAAAATATTGTCATCCTGCCCGCGGCCGGTCCGGGGCGCAAAATTCTGAAGGGAGAAAAAGTATGGATATCAGCAAGGTAACGGTCAAGGAGCTGCTCGCCAATCCCAAGGCCTGCGAGGCCATGAACGCCATCGACCCGAAGATTCTCAAGAGCCCGATGGTCAAGCTGGTCAAGGGCAAGACCGTCGAGGCCGTCTTCAACATGGTGCCCGACAGCAAGGTCTCGCCCGAGATAAAGCAGAAGATACGCGAAGCCCTCGCCGCCATATAAACGCAGCAAGGCCCCGGACGTCTGTCCGGGGCCTTCAGCTTGTCGAAAAAATTTTCGACAAGCTGAAGAGCGTTTTTCAGAACACGGAAATGTTCTGAAAAACGCTTGGATTGAACGTGAAAGACAACCCTGACGGTTTTCTTTCACAATATCTTTCCCTCCGAAACCTGTCGCGAGCGCGTTTTTTGACAGCCTAAAGGCCCCGGGTAAACCGGGGCCTTTTCGTTTGCTTCTTGCGTTTTGCGCGGCGGAGTTACTGCTCGGCGGGCTCGAAGGCGTCCGCGCCGTGGTGGCATATCGGGCAGACGAAGTCGGCGGGCAGCTCCTCACCCTCGTGGAAGTAGCCGCAGACGGTGCATATCCAGCCCTTCTTCTTGTCGACGACGGCGGGCACATAGTGCTCGAAGTCCTCGGGGCCGTGCTTGCAGAGCGGGCAGACAAAGTCGGCGGGCAGCTCCGCGCCCTCGTGGAAATAGCCGCAGACCTTGCAGACCCAGCCCTCGGCCTCGGGAGCGGCGGGCGCCTTCTTGGGCTTGATGTGGGCGTGATAATAGCCGTAGGTGCAGCTGGGCTTGTCGGAGAGGACGTGGGCCTCGACGACCTCGGCGATATACAGCATCTGCGTGCCGCAGTCGCGCGCGTCAATCACGCGGGCGGAGAGGACGGCGTTCACGTGCTGCCCTATATAGCGCAGGCCGTTTTTCGTGCGCAGCTCGTCGGGCCAGGAGGCGAACTTGTCCACGTCGCGGCCGGACTGGAAGCCGAAGAGCTTGAAGAGGTCGTAGGGCGCGTCCTCGCTGAGGATGGAGAGGTTGAAGACGCCGGCCTTGCCCACCATGTCGCAGGTGTGGTTGGCCTTGATGCAGCTTATCGTAATCTTCTTGGGATCGGAGCTGGTAATCTGCCCCGCGGTGTTGATGATGCAGCCGTAGTCCCTGCCGTCGACGCGGGTAGTCAGCACCTCGCAGCCGTAGCTGAACTTGTTGAAGGCGGCGTTCTCCACCTCGAAGACGCCGTCCATGCTGCCCTCGGCGGCCGTGACGGCGGGCTCCGCCTTCGGCGGGAGGACGCTCTCGGCAATCGCGTCGGCGAGGACGTCGAGGTCGGCGAGCTGGCCCTCGGTGAGCGCGCTCTTGAGCGTGAGGGTGTCGCCTATGAACTCGGTCCCCTTGAGGCCCTCGAGCAGCTTGCGCATGAGGCCGCCGCTTGTGGGCGCCCAGGAGCCGTTCTCAATAAGGGCAATCTTGCGGTTTTGCAGGTTGTGCTCCGCTATCTCGTGCAGCAGCTGGCTCATCGT
>DVJK01000238.1 GCA_018716795.1 Candidatus Scatomorpha merdipullorum
TTACGAAACTTTTTTCAGATTGTGTCCGTATTGTAACTTTTACGATGCAATTTGGATACATTCGTCTGCTATACTGCCGCCATACGAAAGGGAGGCGGATATAATGAACAGCTCCAGATGCCGCGCGATACGGCTCACCGTCGCCGCCATTGCGGCCAGCCTTTTCCTGAGCGCACTCTGCTTCGCCATGTTCGCCCTCAGCCTCATGGGCGCGTTTGACCGCGGGCGGGAGCCCGCCGCCGCGGAGCCCGCCGTGGGCCTCGTCATATGCGCGGAGGACGGCGAGGCGCTTATAAGCGTCTGCGATTTCTGAGGGAGGCGGAGCATGAAAAAGACCGCCCGCATCCTGCTCTGCGCCCTCTGCGCCGCCGCGGCGTTGGCCGAGCGGCTTATCTGCCCGGGCGGCTGGGGCGCGTGACGGCAAATTGAACAGTGAGGCCCGGGGAAAGCCCGGGCCTTTTTACGTGCTAAATGCGCCGTAATCCTTGAAAAAAACGGCGGAGAGTAATATAATACTGTGTCCGCGTATGCGGCTAAGGCACTTTTTGCGAGGTAATGCGGTTTTGTATCTGAAGGCATTGGAAATTCAGGGCTTCAAGAGCTTCCCCGAGCGGGCGCGGCTCACCTTTGACGACGACGTCACCGCCATCGTCGGCCCCAACGGCTCGGGCAAATCGAATATTTCCGACGCCATCCTCTGGGTCATGGGCGAGCAGAGCAGCCGCACGCTGCGCGGCGGCAAGATGCAGGACGTCATCTTCGGCGGCACGGCCAAGCGCCCAGCCATGGGCGTGGCGCAGGTCTCGCTGATACTGGATAACTCCGCCGGAATCTTCGACGTGGAGGCCGACGAGCTGGTCATAACCCGCAAGTATTACCGCTCGGGCGAGAGCGAGTATTATATAAACCGCCGCCAGGTGCGCCTGCGCGACGTGAACGAGCTGCTGATGGACACCGGCATGGGCCGCGACGGCTACTCGATTATCGGCCAGGGCCGCATAGCCGAGATAGTCAACGGCAGGAGCGCCGAGCGCCGCGAGGTGCTTGAGGAGGCCGCCGGGATTTCCCGCTACCGCTACCGCAAGGAGGAGGCCGAGCGGAGGCTTCAGCGCACGGACGAAAACCTCCTGCGCGTCAACGACAAGATTGAGGAGCTTGAGCTGCAGGTCAAGCCTCTGAAGGAGCAGGCCGAGGTCGCGAAGCGCTATCTCAACCTGCGCGACGAGCTGCGCGTGGCCGAGGTCAGCCTCTGGATGAACGACCTCGACGCCCTCCGGGCGCAGGCCGACGCCGTCGCGACGGAGTACGACGCTACGAAGTCCGCGCTCGAGGCCGCGCGGCGCGAGCTGCAGGGGCTCTACACCCGCAGCGAGGCGCTGACCGAGCGGATGCGAGCCAAGGACATAGAGGCGGAGAACCGCCGGACGGAGCTCCAGCGCGTGCAGGGCCTCATCTCCGAGCAGGAGGCCCGCGCCGCCGCGCTCGAGAGCCGGGCCGAGAGCGCGCGCCAGAGCGCCGAGCGCATGAGGTCCGAGCTCGCCGAGCAGTCGGGCAGGGCCCGCGGCGTCGCCGAGCAGATTGAGCGCCAGCGCGGGCGCATCGCGCAGATAGACGCGCGCAAAAAGGAGCTGGACGAGGCCGCGGAGAGCGCGAAAAACGTCGTCGAGGGCCGCAGGATGCGCATAGATAACCGCGAGCGCGAGCTTGCGGAGCTCAACGACGAGCTCACGAAGCGAGTGGTCGAGCTGGGCGGCGCGGACTCGAGGATAAACATGCTCGAGGAGATGGAGCGCGATTACGAGGGCTTCGGCGGCGCGGTCAAGGCCGTCATGCGCTCGGCGAGGCGCGGCGAGCTGCGCGGAGTCCACGGCACGGTCTCCGAGCTGCTCCGCACAGGCGAGGAGACCGCCCTCGCGATTGAGACCGCGCTCGGCGCGGCGATACAAAACGTCGTCGTGGACACGCAGTCGGACGGCAAGCGCGCCATAGAAATGCTCCAGCGCAGGAACGCCGGGCGCGCGACCTTCCTGCCCCTCGACGCCATACGCGGCGGGAGGCTGGACAAAATACCCGGCGAGGAGGAGGGCTGCCTCGGCCTCGCGGTGGATTTGGTCGAGTTCGACGGGCAGTATAAAAACGTCTTTGAAAACCTCCTGGGCCGCACGCTCGTCGCCGAGACGCTTTCGGACGCCATCGCCATATCCCGCCGCAGCGGCGGCAGGGTGCGCATAGTGACGCTCGACGGGCAGGTCATGAACGCGGGCGGCTCCATGACCGGCGGCAGCGCCGGGAAGAACGCGGGCATCCTCTCGCGCCGCTCGGAGCTTGAAAAGCTGCGCGCGGGCCGGGGCCGCCTGGCCCGCCGGCGCGACGAGCTCTCCGCGAGGTGCGAGGAGCTAAAGCGCGCGCTCACCGCCGCGCGCTATGAGCTCGACGTGGCCTCCCAGGAGCTGCAGGCAATTGCGAGCGAGCAGACCGCCCTCGCGGCGGAGCGCCGCACGACGGAGGGCTCGGTCCGGCAGTTCGAAGTCCTGCTCTCCGGCCTCACGGGCGACGGCAAAACGCGCGAGAAGGCCATCGCCGACACGCTCGCCGCCGGAGAGAGCTATAAGAAGGAGCTTGAGGGCGTCCGGAGCCTTATAAGCGAGCTCAGGGGCGAGGCCGAGAACGTCCGCTCCGCCATAGAGGCCGCGACGAGCGGCAAGCTCGAGGTCGAGGGCGAGCGCACCCGCACGGACAAGGCCGCGCAGGAGAAGAACGCCGCCATTCTGGATTTGGAGCGCGCCCTGGCCCGCGCGGAGCAGAAGAAGCTCTCCGCCGAGCTCGAGGAAAAGCAGCTCACGGACAAGCTCTGGGACGGCTATGAGCTCAGCCACAGCGCCGCGGAGGCCATACGGCAGCCGGTTGAGAACCGCGCCAAAAGCGCGCGGCGCATCGCCGAACTGAGGAAGGAGATGGGCTCCCTCGGCAACCCGAACCTCGGCGCGATAGACGAGTACGCCCGCGTGAGCGAGCGCTATGAATTCCTCGCCGGGCAGCGCGGCGACGTCGAGAAGGCCAAGGCCGAGCTTTTGGGTATAATCTCGGACATAACCGGGGAAATGAGAAGCATATTCACCCGCGAGTTCGCCGCCATAAACGAGAGCTTCAAGGAGACCTTCACCGAGCTCTTCGGCGGCGGCAGCGCGGAGCTCACGATAACGCCGGCGGACGACGTGCTCTCCGGCGACATAGACATCCGCGTCCAGCCGCCCGGCAAGGCGCTGACGACGCTCTCGCTGCTCTCCGGCGGCGAGACGGCCTTCGTCGCGATAGCGCTCTACTTCGCGATAATCAAGGTGCGGCCCACGCCGTTCTGCGTCATGGACGAGATTGAGGCCGCGCTGGACGAGGCCAACGTCAACCGCTTCGCGCAGCACATGCGCGCGCTCGCCGGGAAGACGCAGTTCATAGTCATAACCCACCGCCGCGGCACCATGGAGGAGGCCGACCGTCTGTACGGCGTCACCATGCAGGAGAAGGGCGTCTCCAAGGTGCTGGAGCTCGACCTGGACGAGGCGGCGCGGCAGATAGAGGAGGAAAACGCAAATGGGATTCTTTGATAAGATAAAGCAGGGCCTCGAGAAGACCCGCAGGCAGATGAGCGAGGCCTTTGCCGCCCTCAGCGTGGACAACGAGGAGTTCTTTGAGGAGCTGGAGGAGGCGCTTATCCTCGCCGACGCGGGCGCGGACACCGCCCTCAAGGCCGTCAACGAGCTGCGCGGCGTGGTGTATCAGAAGTCGCTCCACGGCGGCGAGCAGGTCAGGGGCGCGCTGGTGGACATTCTCGCGGAGCAGCTCGAGGTCGGTGATTTCGGCCTCAAGCTCGACACAAAGCCCGCCGTCATACTCATGGTTGGCGTCAACGGCGTGGGCAAGACCACGACCATAGGCAAGCTCGCCGCGAAATACACCGCGGAGGGCAAGAAGGTGCTTCTCGCCGCGGCGGACACCTTCCGCGCCGCGGCGGCCGAGCAGCTTACGGTCTGGGCCGAGCGCGCGGGCTGCGGCATAGTCAAGCACGGCGAGGGCTCCGACCCCGGCGCGGTCGTCTTCGACGCGATTTCGGCGGCCAAGGCCCGCGGCGCGGACATAGTCATCATCGACACCGCCGGCCGCCTGCACAACAAGGCCAACCTCATGAACGAGCTCGCCAAGATACACCGCATAATAACCCGCGAGCTGCCCGAGGCCGACCTCGAGACGCTGATGGTCATAGACGCCACGACTGGCCAGAACGGGCTCATACAGGCCAAGCAGTTCGCCGACACGGCGGACATAACCGGCATCGTGCTCACCAAGCTCGACGGCACGGCGAAGGGCGGCATCGTCTTCGCCATCGCCCGGGATATGGGCGTGCCCGTCAAATTCGTCGGCGTCGGCGAGGGCGTGGACGACCTCATGCCCTTCGAGCCGAAGGGCTTTGCGGAGGCGCTGCTGTCATGAGGCTCATACTCGCTTCCAACAACGCGCACAAGGCGCGCGAATTCCGCGAAATCCTCGCCCCTCTGGGCATCGAAATCGTCACCCAGGGCGAGGCGGGCTGCCATTTCGAGGTGGACGAGACGGGCGAGACCTTTGAGGAAAACGCCTTCCTCAAGGCCGAGGCGGCCATGAGGGCCACCGGCGAGGGCGCGGTCAGCGACGACTCCGGCCTCGAGGTCGACGCCCTGAACGGCGAGCCGGGCGTGCGCTCCGCGCGCTACACCGGCCGGCACGAGGACTCCGACGCCGACCGCCGGGCCTTTCTCATGAAAAAACTGGAGGGCGTGGAACATCGCTCCGCGCGCTTCGTCTCAGCGATATGCTGCGTATTCCCCAACGGCGACGTCCTTCGCGCGAGGGGCGAGTGCGAGGGCAGCATCGCGACATATGAGCGGGGCGAAAACGGCTTCGGCTACGACGCAATCTTCATCCCCGCCGGCTCCGGGCGCACGATGGCGGAGCTCAGCGCGGAGGAGAAGAACGCCATATCTCACCGGGGAGCCGCCTTGCGCGAGTTCTGCCGGGTACTGGAGGAATACAGCAATGCTCACAAGTAAGCAGAGGGCCTACCTGCGCGGCCTCGCCGCGAAGGAGGACACGATACTTCAAATAGGCAAGGACGGGATAACCGAGAAGACCGCGGAGACCATGAGCGACATGCTCCGGGCGCGCGAGCTTGTCAAGGGCCGCGTGCTTGAAAACTCCCTGCTCTCCGCCCGCGAGGCCTGCGACACCCTGGCCGCGCGCTGCCGCGCCGAGCAGGTGCAGGTCATAGGCAGCAAGTTCGTGCTCTATAAGCGCAACGAGCTCAAGCCCGTGATAGAGCTGCCCAAGGCGGCGAAGAAGAGATGAGGCTCGCCTTCTACGGCGGGAGCTTCAACCCGCCGCACCCGGCGCACGTCCGCGCCTGCCGCCTGGCCTATGAGAGCCTGAGGCCGGACAGGCTGCTGGTCATACCCGCGGCCACGCCGCCGCACAAGCCCCTGCCCGAGGGCAGCCCCGACGCCGCCGAGCGCATGGAGCTCACCCGCATCGCCTTCAAGAGCCTGCCGCAGGCCGAGGTCAGCGGCATGGAGCTCCGGCGCGAGGGGAGAAGCTTCACCTCCGACACCGTCGCCGAGCTCCGGCGCGAGTATCCGGACGCGGAGCTCTGCATGATTATGGGCACGGACATGCTCCTCAGCTTTGAGGAGTGGCACGAGTGGAGATACATCCTCTCCGAGGCCAGTTTGGCCGTGCTGCCGAGGGCGGAGGGCGACATCGCCGCGATAAGGGCCGAGGCCGCGCGCATGGAGCGGGAATACGGCGCCGTCATATACGTCCTGGACGCCGCGCCGCTGCCCATGTCCAGCTCGGATATGCGCGCCCTGCTCACGGAGAGGCGCGGCGCGGAGGAGCTGGACGGCGAGGTCTACGCGCGGATAATCCAAAAGCGCGACTACGGCGCGAAGCCGGAGCTCGCCTGGCTGCGCGAGCGGGCCTACAAATTCCTCAAGCCCTCGCGCGTGCCGCACGTCGCCGGCTGCGAGCGGGAGGCCGTAAAGCTGGCCGCGCGCTGGGGCGAGGACGCGGGCGACGCGGCCGAGGCCGGGATACTGCACGACATCACAAAAAAATTGTCCATGCCGGAGCAGTTGCAGTTGGCTGAAAAATATGGTATAGTGTTTGACGCGCTCGAGCGTGAGAACATAAAGCTCACGCACGCCATCACGGGCGCGGCCCTCTCCCGGGAGCTCTTCGGCGTGACGGACAGGGTCTATGACGCCATCCGCTGGCACACGACCGGCAGGCCGGATATGACGCTGCTGGAGAAGATTATCTACCTCGCGGACTATGTCGAGCCGACGCGCGATTTCCCGGGCGTGGAGCCGCTTCGCGCGCTCTGCTATGAGGACATCGACGCGGCCATGGCCCTGGGCCTCAAAATGAGCCTGGACGAGCTGGCCGCGGCGGGCATAACTCCCCACGGCGACTCGCTTGAGGCGTATCGATGGTATAAGAAAGGAAAAAATTAATGCACATTTTTGGCGGAAACGGGCGCGGCGGACGGCACAGCGCCTCCGGAGGCCCGGACGACGATTACTATTACAGCGACGGCTTCGACTCCGACGACGCCTCCTATGACGACGGCGAGCACTATGACGACGACTATGACTACGACCGCCGCTACGCCGAGCGGATGGAGCGCGTGGAGCGCCGGGAGCGGTACGCCGCCCGCGGGCAGGAGGGGCCGCGTCAGCGCTTCGAGTCGGACGATATAATTTCGCGCGAGGAGCGCAGGGCCATGCGTCCGCGCTGGCCGAGAAGGCTGCTGGCGGCCTTCCTGACGCTGGCGGTGCTGGCCGTCGGGGCCTACGCGGGCTATCGCGTCTGGGCCAAGGCGCCGGAGACGGAGCAGGGCGGCCTCAACGACTACACGACCGAGCAGCCGGAGGAGAGCGGCGTCGCCGCCGAGGCGCCGGACAGCGCCGCGAGCCACCGCGACGGGGTGTACACCTTCCTAATATCGGGCATTGACGTCGTCGGCTATCACAACGACACCAACCTCGTGGGTATGTTCGACACCGTGAACGGCAAGCTCAATATAGTAAGCCTGCCGCGAGACATGCTCGTGAACGTGAACCTCAACATCAAGAAGATAAACCAGCCCTACGCCGCGGCCAAAAACAACAATCAGGACGCCACGGCGGCGCTGCTCGACACGGTCTCGGACATCCTGGGCTACGAGGTCGACATGTACGCCTTCGTCAACATAGAGGCGGCGGCTGAGATTGTCGACGCCATAGGCGGCGTGTACTTCGACATTCCCTACGACATGGACTGGGACGCGCCGGACCAGGATCCGCCGCTGCACATCCACATCAAGGCCGGGCCGCAGACGCTCGACGGCGAGAACTTCGTCAACGCCATGCGCTTTAGGATGTCGAACGACGGCTCGCACACCTACGCCGGCGGCGACATACAGCGCATTGAGTTCCAGCACGAGCTGCTCATGGCCTTCGCCGAGCAGGCCCTGCAGTTCGGGAACATCGCCAACCTCGGCGAGATATACTCCGCAGTCATGGAAAACACGGAGACCAACGTCTCGCTCGGCAACATCATGTTCCTGCTCGAGCAGTTCCTGAAGCTCGACGGGGAGGACATCAGCTTCCACACCATCCCCAACCGGATGGACGGCATGATAAACGGCCTCAACTACGTCATGCCGCTCATTGACGACTGGGTCGTCATGCTCAACGAGTATCTGAACCCCTTCGACGTGGAGATTACGAAGGAAAACCTCAACATGATTTCCTATATCGACGGCGTATGGACCATGACGCAGGGCTATATCGCCGGCGGGGAAGAGTCATTCGCGTATTTCGGATAGAGAAAGGGAGTATAGCCAGAAATGCTGACACCGAGAGAGATCGCCGCGGCGGCCGCCGGGGCCCTGGACTCCAAGCAGGCGAAAGATATCGAGGTGCTGCGCACCACGGACGTCACCGTGCTCGCGGACTACTTCGTCATCTGCACCGCCACGAGCTCGACGCACGTCAAGACGCTCACCGACGAGGTCGACCGCGCGCTCAGCGAGCTGGGCGAGCCGCCGCTCAGACGCGAGGGCTATCGCGGAGGCGGCTGGATACTGCTGGACTTCGGCTGCGTCATAGTGCACATCTTCCAGCAGGATATGCGCGAGTTCTACAATCTCGAGCACCTTTGGAGCGACGCGGAGGAGGTGCCCCTCTCATCCCTGTGAGGCCCTATGGTCCGGGGTGAAGATCCCGGGTCAAAGGGGCCGTCGGACAAGTAAACTTATCTGAAAGGGAGAAGCAAGCAAATGGGCTACGATTTCGCACGCATAGAAAAGAAATGGCAGAATTACTGGCTGGAGAACAAGACCTACGCCGCCGTCACCGGCGATAAGACCAGGAAGAAGTTCTTCCCGCTCGTCGAGTTCCCGTACCCGAGCGGCGACGGCCTGCACGTCGGCCACCCGAGGCCGTATACGGCGATGGACATCGTCGCGCGCAAGCGCCGCATGGAGGGCGAGAACGTCATATTCCCGATAGGCTTCGACGCCTTCGGCCTGCCCACCGAGAACTACGCCATTAAGAACCACATGCATCCCAAGGACGTCACGAAGCGCAATATAGAGCGCTTCTCCAAGCAGCTTCAGATGCTGGGCTACAGCTTCGACTGGGACCGCGTGGTCGACACGACGGATCCCGACTACTACAAGTGGACGCAGTGGATTTTCCTCCAGATGTACAAGCAGGGCCTGGCCTACAAGGCCAGCATGCCCGTCAACTGGTGCACGAGTTGCAAGTGCGTCCTCGCCAACGAGGAGGTCGTCGAGGGCGTGTGCGAGCGCTGCGGCGCGCCCGTCGTCCGCAAGGAGAAGAGCCAGTGGATGCTCCGCATAACCGCCTACGCCCAGAGGCTTATCGACGACCTGGACGACGTCGACTATATCGAGCGCGTCAAGATTCAGCAGCGCAACTGGATAGGCCGCTCCACCGGCGCGGAGGTCGACTTCAAGGCCACCACCGGCGACGTCATAAAGGTCTTCACCACCCGCTGCGACACGCTCTTCGGCGCGACCTACATGGTCCTCTCGCCGGAGCATGAGCTCGTTCGCAGCTGGCTCGAGAGCGGCGCGATAACGAACCCCGACGAGGTCAGGAAGTACCAGGCCGAGGCCGCGGCGAAGTCTGACCTCGAGCGCACCGAGCTCAATAAGGACAAGACCGGCGTGCGCACCGTGGGCGTCGACGCCGTGAACCCGGTCAACGGCGAGACCATCCCCATATTCATCTCCGACTACGTCCTCGCGAGCTACGGCACCGGCGCCATCATGGCCGTTCCGGGCCACGACCAGCGCGACTGGGAGTTCGCGAAGGAGTTCGGCCTGCCGATAATCGAGGTTGTCAAGGGCGGCGACGTCGCCAAGGAGGCCTGGGTCAGCAAGGACGAGGACGCCATCATGGTGAACTCCGGCTTCCTGGACGGCATGAGCGTCAAGGCCGCCATCCCCGCCATGACCAAATGGCTTGAGGAAAAGGGCCTCGGCCGCGCCAAGGTTAACTACAAGCTGCGCGACTGGGTCTTCTCCCGCCAGCGCTACTGGGGCGAGCCTATCCCCATAATCCACTGCCCGAAGTGCGGCTGGGTGCCCATGGACGAGAAGGACCTGCCGCTCCTGCTGCCCGACGTCGAGAGCTATGAGCCGACCGACAACGGCGAGAGCCCGCTTGCGCACATGCGCGACTGGGTCGAGTGCACTTGCCCGAAGTGCGGCGGCCCTGCCGAGCACGAGACGGACACCATGCCCAACTGGGCCGGCTCCTGCTGGTACTTCCTGCGCTACATGGATCCGCACAACGACAAGGCCCTCGCGAGTCAGGAGGCCCTCGACTACTGGAGCCCCGTCGACTGGTACAACGGCGGCATGGAGCACACGACGCTCCACCTGCTGTACAGCCGCTTCTGGCACAAGTTTCTCTACGACATCGGCGTCGTGCCGACCAAGGAGCCCTACGCCA
>DVJK01000239.1 GCA_018716795.1 Candidatus Scatomorpha merdipullorum
ACGCGGCGCCACACCTCCCGCGGCAGGGCCTCGCCGCCCAGGAGCCTGAGCGCCGCGTCGGGGTGCGCGTCGAAGAACTCGCGCGCCTCCCGGCTCTTGCGTTCGCCCGGGATGCGTCCGCCCTCCGCCGCCCCGGTCTGGGCCGCGGCACGCTCCGCCTCCCTTCGCTCCGCCTCGGCCCTGACGCGCCCCATGGCCTCGTCAAGGCCTATCCCCTCCCTCTCGGCGAGGGCGCGGGCGGAGAGCTCGGTTTTGAACTCGCCCGCGTCCCTGCCGCCGGAGACCTCGCTCAGCCAGCGCCTGAGCTCGCCGAGCTCCCCTCGGGCGGCGTCGAGCTTTTCGCGTATCCGGTCGTAGTCGAGGCCCTTCTGCGCAAGCTCCGTCACCCTCTCCCTGTCCACGGAGAAGGCCTCGCCCAGATGCTTCAGCTCAAAGCTCTCGCCCTCCTCCGGCCCGGCCGCCTCCGGCGCGGCCTCAAGCTCCGTCTCCACCGCCCCATCCATGATTTCTCCGGCGTCCACAACCCACTCGCCGCCTTCATAATTAACCCTCTCGTCCATAACAAGCCTCCAAAAAGATTAAATATCGTTTTTGAATTCGTTGAATTCAAAAACACCTCATCGCCGCGAAGCGGCATTTCACTCGCGCGAAGCGCGAATTTCACCCGCGAAGCGTATTTCACTCGCGCAAAGCGCGAATTTCACTTCAAACCGCCTCCGTCCCGGCTCCCGGGCCGGAAACCCTGGCCTTCACCGCCTTAATAAGCCCCTGCCTGTCCGTCACATACTCGTCCGGCACGCGCTCGAGGTATTCGACGATACCTATCTGCCCGGCGGCGAGGAGGTTATCCAGCGTCTGGGCGCTCGCGGCCTCGCTCCAGTAGGCGCTCGCGCCGGCCTCGAGCTTGAGCAGCATGGGTATGTCGCGCAGGCTTGAGAAGTCGAAAGGCACGACCATGAGCCCGGCGGCGTTCATGGGCAGGGCGTCCCCGGCGAATTCCAGGAGCTCCGCGTCCACCTCTCCGGAGGGATCGAACTCTACAAGCCGTACTCCGTAGTATCCGGCCATGAAGTCGAGGTATATCGCGCCCAGCTCCTCAACGCTCTGGTAGAGGCTGCGCCGCGTGAGCTCGTTCGGCGTCGCGGCCGCGCGCTGGAGCGCGATAATGGCGCTGGTGTTGTCCGGCCTCGCGTCGCCGAGGGCGACGCTGGTCGCGCCGAGGTTCGACTGCGTCATCTCCTGCGTGAGTGAGATGAACTGCGCAATCTGCGGCGAGACCTGGGCCGGATCGAGTATGCGCGCCACGCCCGTGACGTCGCCGCCGTTGACGCCTATGGCCCGGCCTATGCCGTTATCCCACTTCGGCACGCGCGTCTTGTCGTAGACTATCTTGGGGTAGGCCGTGGTCATCAGCGAAATCATCGTCATGGCGAAGAGCTTGTTGATGTAGACCTGGTTCGGGATGAGCCCCGTCAGCATGGCCTGCCCGTGATAGCTGTCCTGCACATAGTCCCAGCACAGCCAGGTGACGGGGTAGAGCGTCAGGCCCAGATCCCAGGCCGGGCGGAGCAAAATGCCGCGGCAGCACTCGCAGGCCCAGACCGTGCCCGTCTCCCGCTCCTTCCAGAGCCGGAGTATGACGGTGGTCTTGTCGCCCGTCTCCTTGTAGGCGTCGGCATACTGCTCGTCCGTGTCCGGCCTTATGTCCTCCCAGCGCGCGCAGCCGAGCTCCCTCGCGCGCGTTTTGAGACCTTCGGTGAGCTCGCGGCGCTTGACGAGTATGTAGGGCTGGCTCTGCACGCGCCTGTCGGCGCAGTTGCCGAAGCCTATGCGCGTGTTGGGCACGACCTCGGTGACTATCGCGCCGCGCTGCCCGCCGGGCGCGGGCGCCTCGGCGTCCCAGTAGGTGAAGGTCGCCGCGTCGCCGTCGACGGCGGCGTTGCGCATGAACTCGTGCACCAGCCCCGGCAGCTTGTTGCGCTCAAAGAGCTCGTCGAACTGCGCGTTCACGACGTCCGCCGCGCGCATAAGCCGCCCGCTGCCCGAGACGGAATCCACCGGCGTCGCGCGCAGCTTTATCCTGTCCGAGGTGATGCTCGCCACGGTGAAGAGCGTCACTCGCTTGAGGAAGTTGAAGACCGGCGTCGGCAGGCCGTTCGACTCGACCCCCTCCCACTGCCTGCCGACGAAGAAGTTCTCGTTGACGCGCACCGTGTCGTCCAGCTGTATGGATGCGTTGTAGTCGAGCATCCTCTCGTATTCCTTCCAGACGCTCTCCGCCGTGGGCGGGTTTTTAAGCTTGCTCACCGGGCGCCGTCCCCCCTCTTAAGCATTTCGCGCGTGCCGTAGGCCAGGATGTTCGCCACGCCCCTCGCGTAGCGCTCCTGCTCGGCCTCGGCCCTGTCGGCGCGCGTATTCCCCGCCGGGGCGGCCCGCTCCGCCAGCCGCCGCACCGAGGCCTCGAGCCGGCCGAGCAGCGCGAGCATCCTGCCCAGCACCGCCAGCACGGCGAGCAGCAGCAGGAAGACCGCCGCCGCAATGATGAATTCCCCTGTCATTTCTCATGCCTCCTTAAAATCTCAGATAAGACGCCGTGACGCCGCCGCCCGCCATAAAGCTCTCATAGTCCTCGCCCTCGCCGGAGTCCCGGCCGCCCTCGCCGCCCTCCCCGGCGGAGAGCACGCGGCTCACGCAGTAATAGCGCAGCGCGTCCACCCGGTGCGTGACCTCGTGCGGCTCCCTCGCGCAGTCGTTCGGATCGTTCTCGTCGGCCTGGATATCCCTGAGGTCGTCTATGGTCTGGCGGCAGCTCGAGAAGAAGAGCAGCGACGGCCGCCCGTCCCGCCTTCGCGCGAGCAGGTCCTTTATCATCATGTGCCCCTGCACCCTCGAGCTGTCGGCCCGGACAATGGGCACGCCGCAGCCGAAGAAGAGCTCCGCCATCGTGCGGCCCGTGTCCTTCTGCCTCGACCACATGTCCGGCGGCGCGAAGGTCGCCTCTATCCTCTCGCCGGGCAGCGTGCGCTCGAGCATGGCCCGCGCCGCGTCCTGGACTATGAGCCCGCTCTTTGAATACTCGCGGTACATCCAGCTCCGGCCCGTCTCGTCCACCGCGAACCAGCCGCAGGCGAACATGTCGAGGCCGTAGTCGAAGGCGCGGTAGCGCTTCCACTCCGCCGGGATTTTAAATGGCTCCGTGACGTGCGCCGCCTCCGAGAGCTCGGGGAAATAGTTCCCGCCGAGCGAGTCCCAGTCGCCGTAGCGGTAGGCCCGGCGCAGGTTCTCCGGCATGGCCGAGAGCATCCTGAGATAGCCCGGCGAGGACTTCAAGAGCGCCGTGTTGTCCTCAACCGTCGCCGGGATGAAGACATAGTCCTCGGGGTTCTCGTTCTCCTCGGGGTTTTCCCTGCCCGTGATGAAGTCCCGGTCTATGAAGAGCCGCTTGACCCAGCGGTGCCCGACGCCTCCGGGGTTGCAGGTCACGTACATGCGCTTGGGGAAGCCGTTCACGCCGCGAAGCAGCCCGCCGAGGAACTGGAAGGCCCTCCAGGTGAACTGCGTCGCCTCGTCGAGGAAGACCCAGTCATACTCCTGCCCGTTGTACTCGAGCTCGCTGGCCTCCCCGGCCCAGTGCCCGAAGTGAATGAGCGAGCCGTTCACGAAGTAGAGCGAGTGGAGCGAGCCGTTATAGCTCGCGAGCTCCGGCTCGACCATCTTGAGCATGGGCTCGATGTGGTTCGACTGCAGCTCCGGATAGGTGCGGCGCATGATGAGTATCCTTATCCCCGGATAGTTGTACGCTCCGAGCAGCGCCTTCGTCCTGACCGCCCAGGTCTTCCCGCCGCCCTTGGCCCCGCCGTAGCCCGTATAGAGCTTGCGGGAGGCGAAGAACAGCTTCTGCTTGGGGTTGGCCTCGCCCGGGTTCCACTCGAAGACCTCGCTCACAGCGCCGCACCCGCCCCGACTCCCGCGAGGCATATGACGAGCTTCTGCTCGCGCCCGGCCTGCGCGGCCCTGTCGGCATAGCCGCCGTTCTTCTCCTGCTTGAGCGCGTTCATGCAGCCCGTGGCCCGGCCGGACTCGGTCACCATCTGGTTTTCAAGCCAGTCCATGCGCGCGAGCCGCGCCCGCTCGAACTCCGCGCCGAAGAGCCTGTCGGCGCGCATTTTGCCATACTCCTCCTCTCCGAGCCCCAGCTCCAGCAGCAGCCCCGCCTCCGTGGGAAAGCGCCCCTGCGCCGCGCGCTTTTCAAAGTAGGCCTCAATCCTCTCCCTGAGCTCCGCGGCCCTCTGCCTGCGTGTCTTTGCCACGCCCTCACCTCCTGACGCGCCTATTATACAATATTTTGAGCGTATGTCAATAGTTTTGGACAATATTTTCGTCCAGAATCCAATATTCTGTGATTTGCACAAAGCTCAAGGCTCCAAGTGCGTACAACGAACCGTATTCTCTCACCTCAATACGCA
>DVJK01000240.1 GCA_018716795.1 Candidatus Scatomorpha merdipullorum
CCCGCTCGCTCTCCGGCGTGGCGCAGACGAACTCGTCCGCCGAGGGTATGAGCAGCCGGGCCATATCCCGCCAGTCCTTGTCGGCCAGCGCGCCGAAGAGCAAAACGCGCCGCGTGTTGGGGTAATAGCGCGCGAGCGCCGCGGCGGTGGCCGCGAGGCACTGCGGATTGTGCCCGCCGTCGACGATGAAGTCCGGGCCGCGCAGCACGCGCTCAAACCTCGCGGGCCAGCGGGCGCTCTCGAGCCCGCGCTTCACGGCCCCGGGCGGGATATCAAAACCCGCGCGCCGCAGGCAGTCCACGGCCTCGAGCGCGACGGCGGCGTTTTTCAGCTGATGCTCGCCCGCGAGGGAGATTTTATACCGCTCTCCCCTATACGCGAACTCCTGCCCGTCTATGGAGTCCGAAAGCGGCGTAAGGGCGCCGAAATCGGCGAAGCGCAGCTCCGTGCCCGTCGCGGCGGCCTTTTCGCGAAGCACGGCGCGGACGCCCTCGGGCAGGTCGTAGGCCGCGGCGAAGCCGCCCTTGAAAATCCCCGCCTTCTCGGCGGCGATAAGCTCGACGGTGTCGCCGAGGACGGCGGTGTGGTCGAGGCCGATGTTGGTTATGACGGCGCAGGCGGGGCGCGGTATGGCGTTCGTGGCGTCAAGCCTCCCGCCGAGGCCCGTCTCGAGCACGGCGATATCGCAGCGCTCGCGCGCGAAGTAATAGAGCGCCAGCGCGGTGCAGAGCTCGAACTCGGTGCACTGTTCGCCCATGCCCTCCGCTGCGGCGGCGAGCGCGGCGCAGCTCCCGGCGAAGTCCGCGTCGGATATATCGCGGCCGTCTATGCTCGCGCGCTCGTTCATGCGCGCGAGGTGGGGCGAGATGTAGAGCCCGGTTTTATATCCCGCCGCCGTCAGGACGCTCCTGAGCAGGGCCGAGGTGCTGCCCTTGCCGTTCGTGCCCGCGACGTGGACGAAGCGCACGCGCTCCTGCGGGCGGCCCAGCCGCTCGAGCATCTCCGATATTCGCTCCAGCCCGGGGCGCGAGCCCAGCCAGGACACGCCCTCTATATATTCAAGCGCCTCCGCATAGTTCAAGGCGAACACCTCCCTTGGGGCATTATAACACGCTCGCATCAAAAAGCAAAGGGAGCCCAAGGCCCAAACTTGCGCTTTTTCGGCCCTAACTCGCAGCCGCGGCCCGCCCCGTTTCCGGTATGATATATACGTATTCAAATACCCATCGTCAAAGGGCGCGCCCCTTGACTCTCCGGCAAGCCGGAGCGCGGGCCTTCAGGGAGGTTGAACATGAAGAAATTCGGATTTTACGCCGCGGCGCTCGCCTTCTGCGTCCTGCTCGTGGGCGTAGTGGCGGTATCCTCGCCGATAGAGGCGGATGCTATGGATACGCTGGGCCATTCCAACGCTCACATAAGAACGGGTTCCGTTCCCATAGATCTGATAGAAGGAGAAACCGTTGAATATCAGTTTTGGAGCGTAGACTCCTCGGGCAATATCAGGGGCAGTAATACCGTACCGGAGAGCGGCGGCTATATCAAGGCTGAAGTTGACGGCGGAAAGATTACGCTGACGCTCAATAATGTAAAGGTCAATCCCGGTGTGCCCTTCGCGCTGGATATGGGCAACGCCAATGTGGAACTGCGCCTCGTGGGCGACAACATTCTGAACAGCACCGACTATTGGCCGGCGATTTATGTTACCAGCGAAGATGAGTACAAAAGCGAATCCAACCTCACCATAACCGGCAGCGGAAGCCTGACCTGTTACGGCAACGGCAACTCTGTCGGCGCGGCTGTCTACGCCGGATACAACCTCACCGTCACCGGCGGGGCGGAGCTCTATGCCTACGCGGACGAAGCCGACGCCGACGCCGCGGGCAGCGGGAACGGCGGAACGGCGCGCGCCGGGGATACGACGTCCAAGCACGGCCTCTTTGCCGGCGGCAGCCTCACGGTTGAAAGCGGCTCGGTCGTCGAGGGCGTCGGCGGCAAGCTCAATAACGCCACCGACAGCGTGGATTGCAGCGACGGCGTCCACGTGAACGGCAGCATAACCGTCAAGTCCGGCGGCAGCCTCAAGGGCACCGGCAGCGAGGTTAACGGCACGGACGGCAATATGTTCATCCGCGGCATTTACTCGGGCGGAAGCATCACGGTTGAGGAAGACGCAGCCGCGACCGGCCTCGGCGGGAACATAACCAGCGCTGCGAACGGCTACCTGGAGAGCTACGGCGTCTACGCCGGAGGCGCTATCACCGAAGGCGCTATCGACGTGGACGGCACGCTGACGGGCACAGGCGGCGACGTTACCAGCACCGGCGGCGGCTCGTCTTCAAGCTGCGGCGTCGCCGCAGCGGAATCCTCCAGTGACGATGTGCCTTGCAGCTTCAGCGGCAGGGTGACCGCCGAGGGCGGAGAAATAATAGAGGGCAGCGGAGACAGCTGTGGCCTGAGGCTGAGCAGCGGCCTTGACATTGAAGCCGGCGCGGTCGTGAGCGCCATCGGCGGCGAAACAGCGAACGGCAGCAGCTACGGCGCTGACGTCATCGAAGACGTCAGCGTCGCGGGCCAGTTCACGGCCTCCGCCGGTGACGCCGAATCCCTCAATGGTTCGTATAGCTGTGGCTTGTATGTCATGTTTTCCAATTCGTCCGTTACCGTGGACTCCACCGGCCGCCTCATTGCGTCCGGTGGAAAGGCAAACTGTAAGGGCGGTATGGGCAGCACCAGCGCCGGGCTGTGGACTCTCAATAATAGCGTCACGGTAGACGGATACGCCGAGCTTACGGGCGGAAATGCCACCGTGACCGATGGAGCGGCGACCGCAGACAGCTACGGCCTTTTCGCGTCTGACGTCGCCGTCACGGGCGAGCTCGTCGCCAAAAGCGGCGAAGCTGTCTCCAACGTCGAGGATGAGAAGGATAAATCCGCGGCGTACAGCGCAGGCATCTGGACAGGCGACATGAGCATTGCCGAGCGGGCCGAGGTTGAGGCCACATCCGGCAAGGCGCAGTCGGACGGCTCCGAAACCATCAGCGCGGGAGTTTACCTCGATCCGGCAAACAGCGACGGGCTCTCAGAAGACCTCACCCGTCCCGACAACCCCGGCGGCTCCGGCAGCTCCGGCAACGGCGGCGAAGAGGAGACCGCGGTTTGCAGCCTCACCGTCGACGGCAGTCTCAGCGCGACCGGCGGCGAGGCGGTGGGCGAACACGCCGTCAGCGCGGGCGTTCGCTTCCCCGAGCCCGAATATTACGAAGCCGCCGGATTCACCGTCGGCGAGACCGGCTCCGTCACCGCCACGGGCGTCAGCGCCGTGGGAGACAACTCCGAAAGTTTTGGCGTGTCCTACCATGGCCCGGCCACCATCAACGGCGAGCTCACAGCCGAGGGCGGCGAAGCATCTTTAAGCGCGGGCCTTTCTATAGAAACGATTTCGGTAAAGGGCGTCCTAACGGCCGCGTCTGTGAACGGCGACACGGGATCTTCGGCGCAGGGCGTGCATGGCGCGAATATGCTCGTTGAGAAAGGCGCCCATGTTATAGCGGACGTCACCGGAGCTGGGGCTGAGGAAAAAACCGCTTTGCTTCTTTATGCGGAGGACACGTCTTCCCTCACCCTCCCCAGCGACTACCGCTGGCGCACAAGTTCTGACGGTGAGTTCACGCTTTATAGCGTAACACCCTACGAGTATGAATTCGATGGAGATGATTGGTCCAAAAACGACAGCTACGTCGAGATTGCGCCGGTCGAGGTTCCGGCGACGGGCGTGACGCTGAGCGAGAGCAGCCTCGTCCTCGACGTTGGCGAGACGGCGCAGCTCACGGCGGCGGTCGTGCCCGAGGCCACGACGGACAAGCTCGTCTGGAGCTCCGCCGACGAGAGCGTCGCCACGGTCGACGCAAACGGCCTCGTCACCGCCGTCGGCCCCGGCAGGACGGTCATAACCGCCGCAGCGGGGAGTGTCAGCGCCGAGTGCTCCGTCACCGTGCGCGGCGGCTCCGTCGACGTCGGCCCGACCTATGAGATAGAGCTTGACGAGGGCATTGTGGGCGGCGAAATCAAAACCAGCCTCACGAACGCCTCCGCGGGCAGCACCATCCGCGTCACCGCGACGCCCGACGCGGGCTATGAGCTCGCCTACATCACCGTCGACGGCGAGCGCATCCCCGGCACGAGCTTCACCATGCCCGCGCACGACGTCACCGTCTCCGCCGTCTTCACGCGCGGCGAGG
>DVJK01000241.1 GCA_018716795.1 Candidatus Scatomorpha merdipullorum
TGCATGGGCACCCTTTTATCTTTATATGTGAAATAATTATCGTGTATTAAATCGAGCACGTCCTCCTGCCGCTCAATTTCCTCAAAAATCTCCGCGCTGTCTTTATATCCGAATTCGCCCAGGGCCTTAAAGTAATTCTTCGCCGTTTCAACATTGCCGCTTTCGATTAGTTCAAAGCACTCATCATAAACATCCTGCTTATACTCCTCGGCCTCCGCCTGCACGGCCGCGGCGCGCTCGGCGCTGTCGGAGTAGTCGCCCAGGCCGCTGAAAAGCTCGTAGGCCTCGTCATAGTCCGAAAGGGTGGAGACCGTAACGCTTTTGTCTATGCCGGCCAGCAGCCTGTCGGCCTTCGTGTACCAGACGTTGTTGACCTGATCGGCGCTGTCCTCATAGTCGCCGAGGCCGGTGAAAAGCTCGGCGGCCCCGTCGTAGTCGCCGTCCTCGAGCTTGGCGGCGGCGAGGTTATATATCTGCTGCCTGCTGTCCTTGAAGCTGCCGAGCGCGGTGAAGGCCTCGACGGCTTCCTCCTCCTCGCCGGCCTCCAGAAGGGCGAGCGCGGCGTCGTATTCGTCGGATTTGTTCATATACCAGCCGAGATATATGGCTCCGGCGATGAGCAGGATTACAATGGGCGTTATTATCTTCGCGAGCTTTTTGGCCTTCTTCACATTGGCCTTCTTCCGCTCCTCGGCCTCGGCCCGGGCCTTTTCGGCCATTTCGGCCTCATGCTTCAGCCGCTCGTCCCGCTCGGACTTGAGCGCCTCGAGGTCGGGCGAGGCTATCGCCGCGCGCTCCTTGCCGCAGCGGAAGCAGGCCGGCTCGTCCTCGTGATTTATCGCGCCGCAGTTGCAGCGCCAGAGGTCCTTGAACTCCGCGTAGGTCACCGCGCTGTCCGCGCCGTACTTGAGCGCGTACTGCCTCATGAGCTCCGCGTCGCCCAGCTTCGCCGCCAGCGGCTCGGGCATGGGCAGCTGCTCCCAGGCCGCGTCCTCGTCCGGCGTCCAGACGCTGTTGTCCGCGAAGACCACGCGGCCTATGCTCAGCTTGAAGCCGCGCGTGGTGGAGTCCGGGAGGTACACCGGCGACTCCTGCCCGAAGAAGACGTCGCGCGGCGCCATGAGGTCGAGGTATTGATACTCGCCCGGACAGCCCAGCGGCGCGCCGGTCGTGTCCAGCGGCTGGAACCGCGCCGTCAGCGCCTTTATCGGCAGCCGCGCGGCGTTCCGGAACACACACTGCGCAAAAATCCCGCCCGTCTGGTTGTCCTTATAAAGCTCGCCCGACACGATAATAACCGGCGAGCCCGCGCAATAAAGATTCGTAGGCTCCGCAAACAGCCTGAAAAACCTCTCGTCCATGCAATTGCCCCTTTCTTCTGCTTCAAAAGGCAAAAACAATTAACTGGCTGCATAGTATGGCGAAAAAATTTTGAAGACCGCCACGCGCCTTGCCGCACGGCGCAGCAAAAAATCCCCGGCGTGAAAACGCCGGGGATTGCGCTTTTATTACGATTTACCCGCCTCGGAGCTCGGGAGCCATTTTTCAAAATCCCAGGGGTCCTTGGCAAAGCGCCTGTCGGAAAACGGAGCGAACACCGTGACAAAGGTCAGAACAAAGGTTATGAGGACGAAGAAATTGAAGGGTATCGTCTGCACGAAGGAGATGCCCGCGCCCGCCGTCTCAATCATGGACGCCATGGTCAGCGCCGCGCCGGTGTAGGGGATGATGACCGCGGTGCCCGCCGTCGAGATGGGCATGATGGAGGCAATGCGCCTCGGGTCAATCCGGTACTTCTTCGAGATGTCGCGCGTCACGTCGCCGATGGTGACCATGGGGATGGTGTCGTTGCCCACGCAGCAGGTGACCAGGACGCCGAGCAGGAAGATGACGCCCTGCGCCGACTTCGGCCCCTTTATGAGCTTGGTGAGCCTGCTTATCACCCACTCGATGCCTCCGGCCTCGGTCACGATGCCTATCGTACCGGCCATGAAGATGAAGAGCAGCATCATGTTCGCCATGCCGTACATGCCCTCCGCCACCGTGACGCAGCCCTCGAGCAGGTTGAATTTCCCCTCAGCCAGGCCGATAATGACGCCGAGCACGATGCCGCTGCTGAGCGAGAGGACGAAGTTCACGCCCGCCAGGGCCAGCACGAGGATGAAGATATACGGCAGGATGGACCAAACGTTCACGTCATAGTGCTCGATGCTGACCTCTCCGGTGGGGCGTCCGAAGACGACGTACAGCGCAATCGCGGCGATGAACGGAATCGCATAGAGCAGGGCCTGGGAGATGAGCTTGTCCTTGGTGGCCTTCCCCGCGCCTATGCCCATGACGCTGTTGGAGACTATCGTGCAGTCCGAAATAAGGCTCATGCTGTTGCCGAACATGGCCGAGCCCATAACGCTCGCCGCCATAATGGGCACGGATATGCCCGCCCCGACGGCGATTGACAGCGCTATCGGAGCCAGCGCGACGATGGTGCTTATCGAGCTGCCGCTCGCGAAGGAGACGATGCAGCCGACGACGAAGAATCCGGCCGTGATGACGGAGGCGGGGACATAGTTCATGCACAGCCCGACTATCGAGTCCACGCCGCCGCAGGCCTTCGCAACGGTGGCGAAGGCGCCTGCAAGCGCAAAGACGACAAGCGGCACCGCAATGCTCGGTTTGGCAATGCCCTTGAGCATCCAGTTGAACTTGTCCGAAAACTTGCCCCTGATTATCAGGAAGGCCGACATGAGCGCGATATAGCCGCCTATGCTCGCCGGGAACTGCGCAAAGGGCTTTTCCATCCCCATTGCGTTGCAGGCTATGCCCGCGCCGAGGAAAACCAGTACGAATACAAGAATCGGCAGCACGCTGACAAAACCACGGGAACCACTTTTGTTTTGGCTGTTCACTTCCCATACCTCTTTTCTCAATCAAAAAATATTCAGCCAATCTAGATTGATACGCCAATTTTAAGTGATTCACTTTGGAGATAGAATACATGATTGCCGCTGCCTTGTCAAGCATATTTTTCGGTTTATTCGGTGTGATAACCCCGAATATTCAGAATATTTGGCGAATAAATGCAAAAGAACACATTGACAGATGCAATTTTTGTTGCTATAATGCTGTCAGCCAATTAGATTGATGCTCTAAATAATACTGCGAAAATTAATAGGGAGGCTGGAATTCATGTCGTCAAATTACGAAGCCGCAGCGAGCATACTCGATGGCTGCGAGGGAAACACCCTTCTCGCCCGCAGGATGGGGCAGGTAAGACCTAATATAATAAGAAAATTACTTAATATGGACACCTCGGACTGCATACCCTTCACGGCGGGCACGCCCGCCCCGGAGGCCTTCCAGCTCGACGTCCTGCGCGAAATGACGAACGCCGCGATAGACAAGCACGGCGCGACCTGCTTCGCCTACGGCACGACCTTCGGCGAAAAGAGCTTCAGGGAGGCCATAGTCAAGCACTATCTCAGCGGGAAGTGGCTGGGCGATACCGACCCTGACGACATAGTCGTCACCACCGGCTCGACGCAGGGCTTCGACCTCATGTGGAAGACGCTCGTCACGCCCGGCGACACCGTCCTGATAGAGGAGACCACCTTTGTCGGCACGATAAGCTCCCTGACGATGGGCGAGCCGCATCTCGTCGGCGTCAAGTCTGACGAGCATGGCATGAACATGGACGACCTCGAGACCAAGATGCGCGAGTATCATCCCAAGTTCGTCTATATAAACCCGACCTTCGGCAATCCGACCGGCAAAACCCTGCCCGCCGACCGCCGCAAAAGGATGGCGGAGCTCGCCGCGAAGTATAACGTCTATGTGCTTGAGGACGATCCTTACGGTGACGTCCGCTTCTACGGCGAACGCCTCAAGCCCATAAAGGCCTACGACGTGGGCGACCGCGTCGTCATGCTCAACAGCTTCTCTAAAATCTTTGTGCCCGGCCTGCGCTGCGCCTTTGCGGTGGTGCCGAAGGACCTCTACGCCGCCTTCGTCTTCGCCAAGCAGACCGCGGACATGCATCCGCCCGTGCTGAGCCAGTTCATTTGCGAGGCCTTCCTGGAGCGCGACCTCATCTGGCCCAATATCGAGCGGCTTGCCGGCATATACAAGAAGCGCTGGGATCTCATGAAGAGCTGCATTGATAAATACTTCCCCAAATGCGTCAAATACGTCGACTGCGAGGGCGGCTATTTCACCTGGCTGACCTTCCCGAAGGGCGTGGACACGACGGAGCTCTTCATGAAGTGCAAGGAGGAGGAGCACGTCATCTTCATTCCGGGAGCTGGCATGTTCCTCGACATGGAGAACAACAAAAACTACGTCCGCATGAGCTATACCGCCTGCCGCCTTGAGGATATGGAGGAGGGCGTCCGCCGCATGGGCCTTTTCTGTGCGCGCAATATCCCCGAGGAGCTTCAAAAGGCCTAAACAAAAACCGCACGGGGATTAGCCTGGCTAATCCCCGTGTGTGGGCCGGTTTGGATTTTATATTGCCGCGGCGGGCTCTGCGAGCCGCGACTCGTCTTCAAGTTCCTCCGCGCCGTCTATTATAAGCGTGCCCTTGATTATGCCGCGTATAACCGGCGGCCAAAAAATCTTGGAGTATTTCTCCATGTCGAAGTCGTCGCGGCTTGTCCAGCCATACAATATGCCTCGCTGAAGCGTAAAGATGAACTCCACCGTCTCCGCGGGATCGGACTTGCTCGATATCGTGCCTATCTTCTGCGCATATGAGATGAACGCGAGAAGCTCTTCCCTCTGTATCGGGCTGCAGCCCATCATCGTGCGCGAGGTCACCCAGCGGTACTTGTTGAGCAGCAGCATCGGCCCGGCCTTGCGCCAGAGCTCCTGCGTGTCTATCATGAACTTGTAGAGATATTGATATGGATCGGCCGCCTTTTCCTCCATGTGGCTTGTCAGCCCGAGGGAAATATTTATGTTGCGGTTATATATTTGCTTTAAAATCTCGTCCTTGCTGCCGAACATGTGGTAGAGCGAGCCGTTGGATATACCCGTTTCGGAGCTGATGTCTCCCATCGTCGTCTGTTCATAGCCTCGTTCGTTGAAGAGCTTTATCGCCGTATCCAGCACGAGGTTATAGTTTATCTGCTTTCTCTGCTGACGTATGGAAGGGGTTTTATCCATATTTCTGTCTCCTCCAGTCTCATCTCAAGCTTCTTTATTCTATTTATAGCACGATTTGAGCGCTATTTCAAGCGGCTTATTTTTTTCATTATAGAAGGAGGACCTATGGAAAAGTTATTTTTACCTGGGAAGATTGGTCAAATCACGACAAAAAACCGCGTGGTAATGCCGCCCATGGAGGTGCTGTTCGGCGAGTGGAACGGCATCCCCGGGCCCAGATGCGTGGCGTATTACGCCGAACGCGCCCGCGGCGGCGCGGGCCTCATAATAGTCGAGGCGACCGCCGTGGACGAGGAGCACAACGTCCCCTGGAACTACCAGCTCCGGCTTACGGACGACTGCCAGATAAGCGCGTTCCAGCAGCTGGCCGAGGGCATACACAAATATGACTGCCGCGCGCTTGTGCAGCTGCACCACTACGGCGCGAAAAGCGACCCGACGCCCTTCGGCGCGCCCTGGGCGCCGAGCGATATTCCCGCGCTCCCCGGCGGCGCGCCGGGGCACAGGATGAGCGTCGAGGAAATACATATTGTCGAGCGGAAGTTCATCGACGCCGCCGTCAGGGCGAAAAAGGCTGGCTTCGACGGGGTGGAGCTGGCCGCCGCGCACGGCTATCTCATCGCCCAGTTCCTCAGCCCCTACTATAACGACCGCAGCGACGAATACGGCGGCTCCGCCGAAAACCGCTGCCGCATCGTCTGCGAGATAATACGCGGCATCCGCGCCGAGCTCGGCCGCGGCTTCGTAATAAGCGTCCGCTTCCCCGGAGACGAGTTCACGCCCGAGATTCCCGGCACGCTTACGATTGAGGACGCGCCCGTGCTCGCCCGCATATTCGAGGAGGCCGGCGCGGACGTGCTGAACGTGAGCTACGGCAACAACTTCAACGCCGACGCCAACTGCGAGCCGTATTCCTATGAGCAGGGCTGGAAAAAGGCGGTTCCCAAGGCCGTCAAGGCCGCGGTGAGCATACCCGTCATATCCACGAACGCGATAAAGGAGCCGGAGTTCGCCGAGCAGATGCTTGAGGAGGGCGTCTGCGATTTCGTCGCGCTCGGCCGCGCCCTCATCGCCGACCCCTTCTTTGTGAACAAGGCGAAGGCCGGCGACACGCTCGGGATACGCAAGTGCATCGGCTGCATGTTCTGCCGCGAGCAGCTGTACGCCCGGCTGCCGACCAAATGCGCCCTCAACCCGCGCGCCGGCTTCGAGGCGGAGTATCCGCTCAGGCCGGAGCAGGACGGGCAGGGGAGGACGGTCGCCGTGATTGGCGGCGGCCCCGCCGGAATGCAGAGCGCGGCCGTCCTCGCCGGGCGCGGCTTCAAGGTCGAGCTGTTCGAGAGGGAGCCGTATCTCGGCGGCAGCATGTGCCTCGCGGATAAGGCGCCGCACAAGGAGAAGATTACCCGCTTCACGGAGACGATGGCCGAGGAGCTGGGCAGGCTCGGCGTGCAGGTGCACACCTCCTTTGACGCGACGCCGGAGAATATCGCCGGGTACGCCCCTGCGGGCGTCGTCGTGGCAGGCGGCGCGGCCCCGATTATCCCGAAGCTGCCCGGCGTTGAGGGGAGCCGCGTCGTGCCCGTTCACGACGTGCTCGCCGGCAGGAGGCAGGTTTCCGGCCGAGTCGCGATTATCGGCTCCGGCATGACCGGCCTGGAATGCGCCGAGAAGCTTGCCGCCGACGGCTGCAAGGTCGTCCTCATCGAACGCCTCAAGGCCGTGGGCCCGGGCATGTTCTCCGTTATCGTCAGCGACATAATGAAACGCATCTCCGTTTTTGAGCCGGAAATACACACCGGCTGCGCCTTCACCGGAGTGACGGAGACGGGCATCAGCGTCCAGTCCGTCGAAAGCGGAGAAGTCTTCGATATTGCGGCCGATTATGTGGTGCTCTCCCTCGGCGTAAGCCCGCGCCGGGAGCTGGCGGAGGCCTTCGCCGCAAAGTATGAGAACGTCATCTGCGTCGGCGACAACGTGGAAAGCGGCCGGATACCGCACGCGACTAAGGACGGATATATAAAATCCCTCTATTTCCTCTCAGAATAACAAGAACGCAAAAAACCCGCTGCCTTGCGCAGCGGGTTTTCCTTTTCAAAGCATCAGTCGTTATTTTCCCAGTTGTGCCAGACGTTCTGGACGTCGTCGTTATCCTCGAACATGTCTATCATCTTCTGCATATTCTTGATGTCGCCCTCGTCCGTGAGCTGGATGTAGCTCTGCGGGACCATCTCGGCCTGGGCGCTGAGGAGCTCGTAGCCGTGGCTCGTGAGATACTCGGCGACGGTGGCGACGTCATCGGGCTCGGTGTACACGGAGAAGACCTCCTCCTCGGCCTCCATATCGGCGGCGCCGGCCTCGAGCGCGTCCTCCATCATCTTGTCCTCATCAATATCTCCGTCCTCATTGTTGACGACGATGACGCCCTTCTTGTCAAAGCTCCAGCTCACGCAGCCGGTCTGGCCCATGTTGCCGCCGTTCTTGTCGAAGGCGTGGCGCACGTCGCTGGCGGTGCGGTTGCGGTTGTCGGTCATGGCCTCGACGATGACGGCCACGCCGCTCGGGCCGTAGCCCTCGTAGGTGACGGACTCGTAGTTGTCCGTGCTGCCAGAGCCGAGCGCCTTGTCGATTGTGCGCTTGATGTTGTCGTTGGGCATGTTGGCCGCCTTGGCCTTGGCGATAACCGCCGCGAGACGGGAATTGTTCGCGGGGTCGCCGCTGCCGCCCTCCTTGACGGCGACAATCATCTCGCGCGCAATCTTCGTGAAGGCCTGGGCCCTCTTGGCGTCCTGCGCGCCCTTGGTCTTTTGTATGTTATGCCACTTGGAATGTCCAGACATATATTGTCAGCTCCCGAACTTATAATTTGCGCCAATTATTTTAGCACTTTTCGCGCCATAATGCAACAAAAAATGTGAGCGCCGCGCGGATGGTCATACTTTAGCGCGTTAAATTCCGTGCTTGATTTTTGTGTTTTTCTCTGTTATCATGAACTCAGTCCTTATTTTAACCGGTACAAACTCTTGGCTGCAGAGGAGAAGAATATGTCTAATTCGTGTGAAAAATTCCTCAAAGGCGCAAAAAACCTGGTCTTTCTCGGCGAGACCGGTTCGGGCAAGACGGAGACTGCCATCAATCTGGCAAGGCTGCTTGCCGCGGAAGACGCCCGAAGCGTGCATTTTTTCGACATGGACCAGACCAAGCCTCTCTTCCGCGCGAGAGACTGTGCCGGCGAGATGGAGGCCGAGGGGATAGTCTTCCACTTCCAGAGCCAGTATCTTGACGCGCCGACCGTCGTGCCCGGGGTTATCGAGGCCCTGCTCGACGAGGACAGCGTCGTGCTCTTGGACGTGGGCGGCGGCGCGCACGGCTCGCACATGATAGGGCAGTTTTCGCATATCCTGAGCCGCGAAAGCACCCGCGTGCTGTATATCGTCAACCCCTACCGGCCCTGGTCGCGTTCGCTTGAGGAGATCGAGCGGACGGCGGAGCGCGTGGCGGGCGCCGCGCGGCTCACCAGGCTCCATCTTGTTGCCAATCCCAACCTGGGCCCCGAAACCGACGCCGGCGTCGTAGTCGAGGGCCTCAATAGGTTCAGAGCCCTGTTTCCGGAGCGGACGCCGGAGTTTGTCTGTGTCCCGGAGGAGCTCTGCGCCGACGCGGAACAGAGCGTGAAGGAACCCATCCTTCCCATACGTCTCAACACTCTGCCTGAGTGGATGGTGGTTCAGGAGAGAGATTCTGACATGAAGGAGTGGTCAAAAAATGCCTAAAGGCAGAGTAGAGATTTTCACCGAAGCCTGCAAGAGCTGCCTCTACTGCGTGAACACCTGTCCCAAAAAGGTGCTGGGCACGACGAGCGCGGTCAACTCCAAGGGCTATCAGTACGCGGTGCCGGTGAACCCGGAGGCCTGCATCGGCTGCGCCATGTGCGCGACCATATGCCCCGACGCCGCGATCACCGTTTACAGGGAGGCGAACTGAAATGGCTGAAAAAATATTCATGAAGGGCTGCGAGGCCGTCGCCGAGACTGCCGTTCGCGCCGGCTGCCGTTTCTTCGCCGGCTATCCCATCACCCCTCAGAACGACGTCCCCGAGTATTTTGCGCGCCGCATGCCGCAGGTGAACGGCGTGTTCATCCAGGGCGAGAGCGAGGTCGCCTCGGCCAACATGGCCTACGGCGCCGCCGCCGCGGGCGTCAGGAGCATGACCAGCTCCTCGAGCTGCGGCATCAGCCTCAAGAGCGAGGCCATAAGCTGGATGGCGGGCGCCAACCTGCCCGTCGTCATCGCTAACTTCCAGCGCGGCGGCCCCGGCATAGGCACGATACAGCCCGCCCAGCAGGATTATAACCAGGCCACGAAGGCCAGCGGCAACGGCGGCTTCCGTATGCTCGTGCTCAGCCCCTCCACGCTTCAGGAGGCTGTCGACATGACCTGGGAGGCCTTTGAGCTGGCGGATAAATATTCAAAACCCGTGCTCCTGCTCATGGACGGCTTCACCGGCACCATGATGGAGCCCGTAACCCTGCCCGACCCTCTCAGCGAGGAAGAGGTCGCGGCCATCCGCGCCACGAAGACCTGGGCCGCCCGCGGCAAGCACGGCGGGCCCCAGCACAAGGTCATGTGCGGCCCCGGCCTCGACACGCGCATAAGCCAGGCCCAGATGAACCAGCGCGACGCCGAGCTCTATGAGAGCTGGAAGACCACCGAGGTCGAATACGAGGACTACCTCACCGAGGACGCCGAAATTATCCTGACCGCCTACGGCATCTCCGGCCGCATAGCCAAGAGCGCCGTCAACATACTGCGCGGCGAGGGAATCAAGGCCGGCCTTATCCGCCCGAAAAAGGTCTACCCCTTCCCGGCGCAGGCCTACGAAAAGCTCCCGCTCGAGCGGCTGCGCGGCATCGTCTGCGCGGAGATGAGCATTCCCGCCCAGTTCGCCGAGGACGTCAGGAACGTCGTCCACGGCCGGACGAAGATTGTCACCGCGCTGTCCTCCGGCGGAGATATACTCGACCGCTCGACCATACTGGACGCGGCCCGCGGACTTATGAAGTGAGGAGGTAGGCTCAAATGATGGAAAAGGTATATTCCCGCCCGGCGGGCATCTTCGAGGGCGCGGTCACGGGCTTCTGCCCCGGCTGCATGCACTCGAGCGTCTGCAAGATAGTCTGCGAGGCTCTCGACGAGCTCGGCCAGCTCGACAACGCCTGCTATGTCCAGGGCGTCGGCTGCTGCGGCCTCGCCGTCACGTACTTTGATATGGACACCATCGCGGCCCCGCACGGCAGGGCCTGCGCCATAGCCAGCTCCTTCAAGCGCTGCAGCCCCGAGACGCTGACCTTCACCTATCAGGGCGACGGCGACCTCGCCGCCATCGGCCTCGCCGAGACCATGAGCGCCGCCAACCGCGGAGAGAATTTCACGGTTATCTTCGTCAACAACGGCATCTACGGCATGACCGGCGGCCAGATGGCCCCGACCACGCTGCTCGGCGCGAAGACCACCACGACGCCCTACGGCCGCGTGGAGGCCGAGCACGGCGCGCCCATGCACATGTGCGAGCTCATCAACCAGCTCGACGCGCCGGCGTACATCGCCCGCGTCACCGCCGCCGACGTGCCGAACGCCAAAAAGGCCAAGGCCGCCGTCAAGAAGGCCTTCCAATACCAGCTCGAGGGCAAGGGCTTCAGCTTCGTCGAATTTGTCTCCAACTGCCCGACCAACTGGGGCATGAGCTCGCTGGAGAGCCTTGACCA